>JAJZYL010000017.1 GCA_021798095.1 archaeon
TCGAATCCACCAATGAAGATGGGAAGGGTAAGAAAGCGGTCGCTTTCATGAGCACGCCCCCCATGTCCACCTACCTTCTTTATGTAGGGATTGGGAGGTTTGAAGAGAAGAGGGACAAGGTTGGAGATACTGAACTGATAGTTGCTACGATACCTGGCAGGTCAAACGAAGGAATGTTCGGCCTAACTATGGCCAAATCATCGATATCGTTTTATGAAAATTATTTCAAGATCAGATATCAGCTACCAAAGATGCACCTTATAGCTATACCTCAGTACGCTCATGGCGCTATGGAAAACTGGGGAGCCATTACGTTCAGGGAAACGGCACTGCTGATAAGCCAGTCCAGCAGCAACAGGGCAAAGCGGAGGGTCGCTGATGTAGTGGCTCACGAGATAGCACATCAGTGGTTCGGTGACCTGGTCACGATGAAATGGTGGGATGATCTGTGGTTGAACGAGAGCTTTGCCACTTTCATGAGCTTCAAGGCTATAGATAGTTTCAAACCTGATTGGATGATATGGTACGATTTTATACTCGGAGAGACCGGCGGCGCGCTAACCAGGGATTCCATCTCGACAACCCACCCTATTCATGTTAAAATACAGACACCTGATGAAGTGGAGCAGGTATTCGATGATATAAGCTATGGAAAGGGGGCTAGCATATTGAGGATGATAGAATACTATATGGGCGCTGAACGTTTTCGCCAGGGTGTAGCAGATTACCTAGCCGGACACAAGTACTCAAACGCGACGGCCGAACAACTGTGGGAGGCATTGGATAGAGCAGCGACGCAGCCTGTCAGGTCTATAATGGACTACTGGATAACACAGCCAGGTTATCCGCTTATAAGGGTTAAGACAGAAGTTGATGGGCTCAAGCTGTCCCAGGAGAGGTTCTCCCTCGCCGGTAAGGATGAAGGCCAGATCTGGCCCATTCCGTTGACCGCCAAGATCAATGGTGAAACCAGGAGTATATTGATGGCTCAAAAGGAGCTGAAGGTTCCCGCTAAGTCAATAGAGTCAGCAAAGCTAAATGTAGAATCCAGCGGCTTCTACAGGGTTAAGTACGATGATCTGGACAGGGCGTGGCGCGCAGCGGATTCACCGTTCGACAGATGGGGTTTGCTGAATGATGTATTTGCATTGCTGCTCAAAGGTGAATATTCAATAGAAGAATACTACGTATTTATAAAACGTTATTATGAAGAGGATTCGTATCTACCCGCCTGGGAGGCATCATCCCAGCTAGCGACCCTCTACTCCATAGCCCCAAGACGCGCAAAGGACGCTATTACCGACTTCCATAAAACTCAGCTAAACGTCCTAAACAGGAAGGTCGATGAAAATACCCTGATGTTCAGGGGAATAGTAGCCGAAAGGCTAGCACTGGTGGACGACTCGTATGCCGAGTCCCTAGCCCAGCTGTTCGATGAATATAACAGGTTCCAGCCCGATATGAAACAGGCTCTTTTAATAGCATATGTCAGAATGCGAGAAAATTCCTATGATAACATTATGAAAGTTTATTCCGAGACAAATAAGGATGAAGAAAAGCTCAGGGTGATAGCTGCGATAATGAATAGCCCTTATAAGCATCAATTCAAGAAGGGCATTGAATTACTGGAGTCCGGTAGGGTAAAGGATCAGGACCTGCTGTCAGCCTTTCAGTATGCTTCCATGAGCATTTATAACAGGGACGAGACGCTCGCTTGGTTCCAGCGCAACATATGGAAGCTGAGGGCACTGTACATGGGCACCAGCATACTGGGCTCAGCCATAGCTAGGGCGATCCCCTTCCTAGGCGTAGGGAGGGCTAACAGCGTAAAATCATTCCTTTCGAATACTGACATCCCAGAGGCGGCGGTGGGAATAAAGAGCGCATTAGAGCTATTGGATATCTACCTGCGCCTTTCAGAATAGAGATCGGAGATGGAGGGCCCTAATTGACCTTCCGGAATGAACCCTAGATGAATTACTTGACAGCCTTAGATAAGTTATTGAAACTGGTCACCAGTTTGATATATCAGAATACATTCCGCTAAACGATATATCAGGCTGTTTAAAGCCGAACCTTATACTGAGATCTCCTAGATCTTACAAATAGCTCAATTATCGAGCTCTCCGCTCATCTCCAAATATTGCTTAAGGGTTTTTCACATTTTATATTTGCAGCGCCTGAACTTGAACGCTGAAAGCATATTGCAATGGATAGATCACAAAAAGGACATATAAAGTCTGCCATATTTATGAAAATAAGTTGGCTTGTTAAGGGAAGTTAGCGTATTTCATCTAAAGCAATTGAGATTTACCGCTTCCTAACCTCCTTTTAAACTGCACTTGAAATTAATCGATTCTACAGGGCTCTTCCGCTTCGGCATCAAAACATAAATATGGATGATGTTGGTAAAGGGCGATGGTCAGATACGTCATAGCTACTGATTACGACAGGACTATAACAGATGAGTCCCTTAACCTTTGCACGCCGCTGGTTAACATGATTGAAAGCCTGAAGATAGAACACCATGTAAAGTTCATAGTATGCTCCGGAAGGAGGATGTCATTCCTTCACAAAACGCTGCCGGGGACGGCAGATGGGATAATAGCGGAGAACGGCGCTATAATAGAGTACGAGAATCAAAGGGTTTTGCTTAATGAAAGTGAAGGAAAAAGGATAAGGGCCGTCCTCGAAGGCCTCGGCCTACCTATTCTGTTCGGCGAAGTGATCGCGTATGTGCCAAACCAGTTCGAGAAGCAGACCATTGATGCGATTAAAGATAGGGATCTAAACTGGTCTATTGAAAGGAACAGAAATTCAATAATGGTGCTCCCACGCGGCGTAAACAAGGGTCAGGGCCTTAAAAGGCTACTAGAGTTAGCTGAATTGAAGAATGCCTATACAATCGCGTTCGGCGACGCTGAAAATGACTTGTCGCTTCTTAATGTAGCAGACATGAGCATCGCGGTAGCAAACGCAGATCAATCATTAAAGGCCATAGCAAAGGTAATTACACAAAAGCCGTTCTGCGAAGGCGTCATGGACTTCCTTAAGGAGTTTTTCGACAGCCAGCCAGGTGCACCAGGCCAACACGCTCAGACAAACTTCTGATTGCGTGCGAGTTAATGGCAGCTCAAAGGCAAGGGGGGCGGCCTGTCCCAGTACTGGCCGACGAAATTGAATATGTAATATGATACATTTATAGTTCTGATTATTAAACAGAAGCCATGGGTGAGATAGTACCAGGTGTGCATCTGGTGGATGGCACCAATGCCAATAGCTACATTTCCATTGATGATGATGGCATTATGACCGTTGTCGATGGAACCATTTCGCCTAAACCGACGCCCATAATCAACTATATAGAGAGAGAATTAAAAACAGACGTCAAGGGCGTTAAGCTTCTTGTCATAACACACTGCCACGTAGACCACACCAGAGGGGTCCGGTGGCTGAAGGAATTGACTGGAGCAAATATCGCGATTCACGGAGATGATGCCGATTATTTAAGTGGCATTAAGGCATATCCGTATCCGAGAGGGGCCATGGGACTTCTATTCAGGTTATCCTCACCATTCATGAGGTCAAGGCCTGTCAAGCCCGACCTGAAGCTCAGCGACGGTGATCTAGTAGGTCAGTTGAAGGTCATTCACCTTCCCGGCCACACACCCGGAAGCATTGCACTGCATGATGAAAAAAGGAAGGTACTCTTTGTAGGTGATGCTTTGAGATATAACGGAAAGGAGTTAAGGGAATCACCAGGCATGTTCAGCTATGACCCTAACCTTTCCAAGACATCGCTCAAGAAACTGATAGGGGTTGATTTCAGGGTGCTGTTGCCTGGGCACGGTCAACCGATGGTCTCTTCAGATGCTCCAGCTATCGTCAAGGAATTTATCCAGGGGTTGAATATCGATACCAATTCGAGATGACGGCCCTCACCGCGCTGCGCTGTAGCCGCCATCTTTAAGGCGTTGTGCAGAATATTTGAGGGCCTCGAACAGAGGAAGGGGCTTCCCTGAAAGGTACTGTATAAGCGCCCCTCCAGAGGTGCTAATGTAATCTATCCAGTTTGGAATGTTCAGCTTCTTAACCGCAGTAGAGGTATGACCGCCACTGACTATTGTAGTGCCTGCGCTCTTTGCAACCGCCATAAGTATCTCCCTAGTCCCCACATCGAAGTTCTTCCGTTCAAAGACGCCCGGGGTGCCACTGACGAATACGGTGCCGCTGGACCTTATTATCTTTGAAAACCTGTCAACGGTGCCGGAGCCTATATCCAAGACGCTGACCCCACGCGGAAGTTCGGCTACCGGCACCTCCTTTCTTTCACCATTTTCCTCATAAGCTAGATCTACAGGTAATTCTAAAAGGTCCCCGAACTCTTCAAGAAGGGCTGCGCAGGCGCCTATAGTTGAGTTATCGAACAAATCATCGTATCCATCAATTCTTCCCGCCGCCTTCAAAAAGCTCAGTCCGATGGTGCCACTTAGGAGCACCTTGTCTGCCTTGTGGTTCCTGATCAGAGATATGATGGATTCCAGCCTATCGTTAATTTTGGCGCCACCAAGCATAGTGGTATATGGGCCCTTTTCAACCATTGAGATCATGTTAAGGGCCTTTAACTCCTTAATTATAAGTCGACCAGCCACCGTAGGTAGAAAATAGGGAAACCCGACTATAGATGGATGGGACCTGTGAGCTGTTGGAAAGGCATCCAAAACGAAGAGGTCGAAGAGGGTGGCCAGTCGCCTTACCATATGGGAATTAGCCGCCTGTACCATGTCTATTTCTGTGTTCTCCTCAGCCATAAGCCTAAGGTTATCAAGCATCAGGACTTCGCCGTCTTTCATATCCTTTATCGATTGGATGGCGGTAGGGCCCATAACGTCCGGCACAAACTTGACCTCCCTTTGTAAAAGCTCCGACAGCACACCGGCGTGTTGCTTTAGTTCTATGAAGTCATCCCTGCCAACCCTCCCCTGATGTGAAATTACGACGAGCTTGGCATCCTTGAAATCATTTATAGATACTACGGCCTCTTCGAGCTTTAGTCGTTCGATCAATTTGCCGTCGCTGTCCACAGGCGTATTCAGATCGGCCCTCAGAAGGACGGCCTTCCCATTCGTACTTACATCGTCAATGGTTAAGTACTGGTCGTTCACGCAATATATTATATCAAATGCTATTTAAGATTTAGGTGCTGGAGGATTTTAGCGTCGGCAACATAGCAGCTCAGTCCCTGGCCCTAAGGTCTCCACCATTCAAAGCCTAGCAGTTTTGGCCTATCATACGATATTGCTATTATAAAGTTCTTCCTGACTGTAGTAGCTAACCTGCCCGAAAGGACAAGGTAAGTTGAATCCACGTTTGAATTTGGGCTGACCACCTGCATTATGTATGGAGCGTGCTCAATACCAGGGCCATTCTTATACACGGCAAAATCACAGCCAAACTTGACCCCCGGCAGGACGACGAACCCCCCATCCCTCAATCCCCTGTATACCCTGTACTTGATTTCGAAGTTTGTATGCTGTGATCTACACTCCTTCTCAAGTTCAGCTAGTGGTAGCTTCCTATCCTCATTATAGACAATTAGCTTACCCCTTTCAGCCAGGTAGTATCCCTCGATGAGGTCCAGCACAAGCGGCTTATCGAAATCTGCCCCTTTGGGCTTGGCTATGCCCAGCGGCTTTCCAAAGAATCCGTTGGAATAAAGCTCCCTAGCTTCTCCCCTATCCCACACGATAAGCCTGCTCTGTAGATATTCAGCGGAATAGACCATCTAGATCCCTATTGACACTATTATCAGTGAATCAGAAATCTTCAGAGATATGTCTGAAAGTTCGTCTATCCTCTCTACGAGGTCCTTGGTTATTATCAGGTTTTTATAATCGGTAGATGCATTTAACATTTGAACTACGACCTGCCTGTACCTGTTATCAATCTTCTTCTCGATATCTTCAATAGGAGGTAAAAGGTCCGATGTCTTCTCTGGATTGATCTGCAGCATCCTGACTATTTCATTGATCCTGGAAACTATGTCAACCAGCATTTCCAAAAGCTCTCCTATGTCCCTGTCCACACCTATCTTATGAATGAACTTCATGTCCAGCTGAGCAAGCCTGAAGGAAGCCCCTTCCACGGTGTCCACCAGCTCCTCAAATTGATAGGCCACCCTCATTATATCTTCCTTATTCAGTAACATCGTGCCCATTTCTGCAATATTGCGGGTGAGCGCCCTTCGGCTACCCTTTAGATCTGCAGATGCCTGTGCGATGCTAACCCTATAACTTTCTATGTTTGTTCCGGCCAGCTTTGAATACATCTCAGAAAGCTCCCTTGTAGCTTCCACTGATTTCCTACTCTCGTCCAGAAGCACCGATAATATTCTTCGCTTTGCTTGAAGCTCTTGTTCTCCCAGATACAACTATAATCGATAAATATGTAGTTTAGGATGTTATAAACCTTTTTCTGGTTTAACGAAAATTACCGTTAGAAATTACCCGATCAATCGAATTTACACCCTAGGGGAACTATCTAATGATGATGAAGAGGAGCTATAAACTGATACCCATTTCATTCATAATCCTTTTGGCTCTTTCCTTTGAGCTACCATCAACCCGAACCAGGACCATACCCTGACCTGGCTGACCGTAAAGCACAAGCCCCCCTAGATCAGAATAGTATATCGAAGGAAGAGTTAACAGGTCCTCCTCTCCATCCACATATATCCTCACCTTTTGTTCATCCTTCAGACATTTCCTTATAGTGTCCACCGCTTGAGCGGTTATTTCACCAGGGGGATTCGTTATTATAAGTTGTCTCTGCAAATGGCTTTCGGGGGGGTTTCTGGAAACCCTTCTTTCCCGTCCATCCACTATTTCCATCATTATGTCGACGCCGGCACTGGAGATCACCTCCGTTGTCCTGTCCCCAACAGTGATTATCCTTTTGTTCTTGAGTTCAGTAAAAAAGCTTTGATTTATTTCATTATTGGGTATAAGCTTGCCGAGGGGCTCCTTGAGTTCCATCCTGAGGCCTTCATTAATTTTATAGGACATGTGCAATACCTTTTCAAGCCTTTATTAAAGGTTATATGCTCAATGGTCCAGTTCAAACGAATATAATTTCATTAATTAGGCTTGATTTCATATATATGCTAAAGGTGCAAAATTGAGGTAGCGTTATAGAATGTTCAGCGCGTATCTTCCAGGCTTTGTAACACCCATGGCCTTTGCGACATCAGATTTTTGAACATCCAATATTATAACCATGCCTGACCAGTTAGGACTCAGGTCGCTGGATCCACAGGTAGGGCATACATCATCCCTGGTCAGGGTCCGGCATTTTCTACAGGCCCTTTCTTCAGTCATTTCTTAGTCTTCACACCCTTGGGAGCATCACTCTCGGCAGGCGCCTGAGGCTTTTCCTGAACGCTGGGCGAAGCTGCCTTCTTCAGGTCCTCCTCTATCCATTCATGAGCACCGAGATATGGCTGCCTGCACGTAACACCGATCTTACCTAGGCTGGTACCCTTGCCCATGCTAATAGCTATTATCTTTGCGCGAACCCTTGAACCGACCTTCAATTGCCTTCTTTTTGCCTGGCCAACGATCATGCCCCCTTTCAGATCTACGTTTATGTAATCATCCATCACCTGGCTTATATGGAGAAGCGCGTCAACCGGCCCTATCTTAATGAACGCCCCGAAATCAGTTATCTCCACGACTTCACCATCGACCACCTCGCCCAGCTCCGGATAGAAGCTCATCGCATTGAAAACTGCCCTATGATAGGTCCCGCCATCCCCATGCAGTATCTTTCCCATTTTTTCAATATCTATATCCAGTATTCGAATTATATAACCCAAGTCGTTGGATACGGTGCTTTCGTACTTTGCCTTAATGGTATCCATGGCGACCTTATAGAAATCCCCGCCCAGGCTGCTCGGCGGTATCCTGACGATATCTTCAACGGTTAGAATTTCAAACATTTTTAATCACGATACGACTCCATAACCTATATGTGCAAAACTATTAACCATTTCTTCGACGTTAACATCTCTGTACAGTTATTACCACCTTATTATCTACCCATTTAAGCGGCGTTCGACAAGATTGTATCAAATCTGTATACCCATGGTTACCAGCGATCAATCGGGTCTGTTATTAAGTATGGCTAAACAATCTGGGCACAACATGGGAAGCTTCCTGTCCACTGCAAACACATCCGGCGCAAAACTCATCAAGCAGGTGCTGTTCAAACAGTGGCCCAGCCCAACCAGATGGCCTATCTCGTGAGCCGCCTCCTTCATCGTCCTTTCAAGGGCCCTTGAGGCGTTGTCGGAGGATAGCCTGCGCACGGAAATTACGGCTATCCTGCTCTTTGGATCGGCTACACCGAACACGAATTTTGACCTTTCCGAATATATATCCACATCCGTAACAAATAGGCGATAATCAGCCTTTCCGGCCCTCTTTCCGGCTAGTAAGCTGAGGATTCGTCCTCCATCGTACTGTCTACGCATGGAGTTATATGCATCAGTTGGAATAGGCGTGCTTGCGCTTACGGCCACGGCAGTAAGGTTGTACAGCGCCGAAGCAGCATCGAATGCTTTCATGTTAACTATCAGATAGTCACCGAGCGCCCCTACAGATATTGTTTTGGTTTTACTAGATTTCAACTTCATCACCCAAGGAAGGCGCCACCGCCTTCATGCCCATGCCGTTGAGATCGTTGGCTAAGCCCGCACAACTTTCCGGCTCACCATGTATCGTCAGTACACGAGGAGATCCACTTATGCCCTTAAAGAAGTCCAATAATTGAGTCCGACCGGAATGAGAAGAGAATTCAAACTGTTCAAGCCTAGCCTTGATCTTAGCGCGCCTCCCCCTTATCCAGATCATCCTATTGTCCAGCATCTCCCTGCCGGGAGTCCCTTCCACCTGATATGATACTATGGCTATCCCATTTTTATCATCTCCGCTTATGCGTTCGTTGTAGAATGTCGAAGCGCCGCCTGAGAGCATGCCTGCTGGTGAAATTATTGAAGCCTTCCGCTTGACTATCTTCCTCCTATCCCTCCAATCCTTGATAAATGTAATCTTTGAAAGGGAGCTCCTGAGCATTTCAGGATCCCTGATGAAATCCGGATTATTAAGGTAGATTTCGTTGATCTTCAGGGCCATGCCGTCCATGTAAATTTCATCATTGAACTCAAGTTCATAGTAAATTTCAGCTATTTCCTGGGCCCTGCTAACGGCAAAGGCGGGAACGAGGAGCGTCCCTCCCCCCTCAACTATTTCCCTCGAGTATTCAATGAATTTCCTTTCTTCATCAAGCCTGTCCTTATGATCGCCATGCGCGTACGTGCTCTCCGTGATCACCAGATCCAAATCACCGCTGATCTCCTTGACTGCAGGGCGAACCAGCCTCGTATCCAAATGGTTCATATCCCCTGTATAAAGCACCTTCTTATCTCCTTCTTCTATATATATCATGGCGCTTCCTGGGATGTGGCCTGCATCCAAAAATGTGACACGAAAGTCTCCAACCTTAAATGGTTCATTATACCTTACAGCATTGCTGTTGTCAATCAGGCTTCTGACCTCTGACTGGGTGAATGGCAGCTTCGACCCACTTATCTTCAATAGATCGTTCAACAGGACCTCGGATACCTGAATTGTTGGCTTTGTCGCGTAGTGCTTTATGTTCTTATCTATGTAAAGCAGAGGCTCTGCACCTATATGATCAAGATGGGAATGTGTAGTGAGGAGCGCAGAGATCTCCTTCGGCCTAACGTGAAGAGGATATATCATCTCCCTGTTCGTTTCAATACCATAATCGAGCAACAGCGACTGGCCGCTCGAAGTGAGCAGGAACCCGGAACAGCCAACCTTTTTCGCAGCGCCCAAAACTTTTACTTTCAATATACTTCTACCGCTATGTTTTTAGATTACCTAAAACAGACCATCCTCCAATCATGGTATATATAAGGTTTTATCCAGAAGAAGCTGATTTCAGGGGAAAGAGCCTAATAGCAGGCTTTCACGGGATAGGTGCCGCCGGTTACTGGAGCATTAAGCACATCATCAAGGAAGCAGGAATGCATAGGCTGGCGTACCTGGACTCCGACTTGGCTGCGCCCGTATCGACCGTAATTGGAAAATCGATAAGCACTCCCTATGAAATATTTACCAATGACGATATAAGCGCACTGAAGGTTGAGGTACCTGTACAGAAGGAACATGAAGTGGAATTTTACAAGGAACTAGGGAGGTTGCTGATCGAGAAGGGGGTCAAGGAAGTGCTCCTTATAGGAGGGCTGGACGTTAACCTAAAAAGGGATGACTCTTCATATAGGATAGTAAAAACGAGGGCCTTTGAGCCACGCGATGAGCTGTTATCAGCCGAAGTCCTAGAGGATGACCATATAATAGTTGGCCCAGTAGCTGTGCTCCTGAACTACTTCGAAATAATGAATTTCCCGGCTGCTGCCCTGCTGGTGTACGCCTCCCCTGAAAGGTTGGACCCAAGGGCTGCTGCGGAGGCTGTAAACCTTATCGGAAGATATTACGGGCTCAGCATAGATGTCTCAGAATTGATCAAGGGAGCTGAAACAATTGAAGCGAACATACAAAGGGAAGAATCACCCAAGGAAGAAAGAGGCAAAGGAACTGAAATATACACCTGAAAAATTCAGCAGGCCACATTACTTGCACTGATATTATGAATTACATAAAAATTATCATAAAAATTATCAGGATATAAAAATTTGAAATTCACACAATAGGACAATGCGTGTATATTATTGTAATTTATTTATAAAAAGATCTATGGAGGAGTTACCTTGATCGCGGTTACCGGGCATGCAGTTTCACACGCCATGCAGAATATACAATCGCTTTCCCTTGTCGGATCCGCTTTATCGGTCATGTACTTCGTTGTTTCATCGGTGGACAGCGGCCATTTATCGTTTCCTGTTCCAGACTTGCCCGGATTAAGCAGCCACTCAAACACGTTGACGGGGCATACATCCATGCAGGCGCCATCGGCGATACAGCTGTCGAAGTCTACAGCCACTGACTTGCCGTGAATGCCCAACTTTGTAGGGTATGGCTTCCCCTCAGCGTCCTGTCGTGTCTTTCCCTCAGCTCTAATCTCATGTTCCAGATGTTTCCCGGTCACTGGGTACTCATCAGGCTTTTTGAGGAAGTCAGCATCTATGGGCTTTGACTTAAAAGTAACTTCTCGAACCATTTTTATCGCTCATTTAATAAAAATCTATACCTTATAAATATTGTGCGCTTTTATGAGCGCTTCAGGATTGACAGAGCTTCGTTGAGGTCGGCCATTTTTAAGAGAAAGGTGAAGCGGAAGTAGTTTGGATAATTGCCGAAGGATGTGCCCGGTGCCGTGGCAAGGCCATTCCTCATAAGTAAAACCCAAGGGCTGGCGTTCATCCTGTCCCGTATGAAGAAGTAGAGTCCGCCATCGGGCCTGCTGAATTCATATCTTTCGTTGTTAGATATAACCCGGTATGCCAATTCCATCTTCTTCTTCGATTCAATTCTGTGAGCCTCTAGAACCTCCCTGTGTTTAATCAACTCCATTGCCAGTGCCTGGTCATATGCTGGAGGTGACGTAAGTAGCTTCTGCTGTATGCGCTCCATTTGACTTATCAGCGCCCTATCCCCCACAGCTACCCCTATCCGAAGCCCTGGAAGGCCAAACCCCTTTGAGAAACTGTAGATACATACAAAGCGTTCAAATCCAATTTCACCTGGATATATAACCCTCTTCTCCCCAAATACCAGGTCCCTATAGGATTCATCATCTACAAGGTAAGCGCGACTGGACATCGATTCCTTTAGAGAACGTAGATCCTCGGGGCTCATAATCCGGCCCGTAGGATTACTCGGGGAGTTCAGTATTATTGAGCCGTCGATATCGCCGATTGCCGGTGGTAGCTTAATCTCCCACGTACCGTCCTTTAGCGCGAATTTATATGGCCTTGCATTAGCTTCCCATGCAAGCTCCTCGAAAGCTGGCCACGATGGGTCGAAAAAGGCTGTGGACTTCCCCCTCGAAGTGGCGAGCAGCGCAGAGTAGATACCGAACCGCCCCCCCTCCGTGAACATGACTTCATCTGTTGCAACGTTATAACCTAGGAGGGCGGACATGAATTCTGCGAGCCCCTGTTTAACATCATAACTACCTCCAGGGCTGGAATACCTATCTATAGGCACTTTATTGATGTCAATACCAATAATCTTCTGGTCAGCGTCATCAAAGTGAGGCTCACCTATGTTTGCAAATATGTTTTTTCTACCAGTAGAATCTACCAGGGCACTCTGAACTGCAGGCCGCGGCCTGTATCCCTGAAGCTCTAAGGAATCCCTTAGAATCGTGTTCAATACAATGCCGTAAATTTTATCTTCACCAAATTCTGACCTCACCCATCTTCTTAACTCTGACTCCCTCGCAGGATCCTCGGTTGGCGCCCCGTTCAGCAGCTTATCGCGGCCTATCTTCTTAGATATCTCCCTTCTTCTTTTAATGGACAGCATCATTTTACTGAGCTCTTCCCAAGCCTCCTTTCTAAGCTCCTCCTGCATCGGGATCACCTGTCCTTCCTCAGAACCTGCCTTATCATACCGCCACGAATGGCCATATCAGCAAGCGTAAAGCTAACGATGGATTCCACTATAGGTACCGCCCTCGGCACCACACAGGGGTCATGCCTTCCTTTGAGGCTGAGCGTTCCTTCCTTCATCTCCTTAAAGTTAACCGTTTGCTGAGGCAGGTATATGGAAGAAGTTGGCTTGAACCCGACCCTGATCACCAGGGGCTCCCCTATAGTGAGCCCCCCAATTATGCCTCCGCTGTTGTTTGTCCTAGTCCTTATAGCATCCTTTCTTATTTCATAAATGTCGTTGTTACGGGAACCCCGCCAGCCTGAGGCCTGAAAGCCGGCGCCAAATTCTACGGCCTTGACGGCAGGTATGGAGAACAGCCCCTTGGCCAGTTCTGAATCAAGTGATGAAAAGACTGGCTGTCCGAGCCCCGGCTGAACTGGCGTCGTAAGGCACTCGATTATCCCGCCAACGCTATCACCGTCCTTTTTAGCCGAGGAGACCTCCTGCTCCATCCTTTCATTTGCTTCAGCCTGGGGGCATCTCATCGAATAATCATATCTATTTAAGGCCTCCTCAAAGTTCAGGCCCCTCGCCTCAACTGCCCCTATCCGTTTTACATATGCTGCAACATCTATACCAAGGCTTTCCTTGATCAGCGAATGCGATATAGCCCCAGCTATTACAAAGCCAACCGTTATGCGTGCCGAAAATCTGCCTCCTCCCCGGGGGTCGTTATAACCGCCATACTTGACATACGCAGGGTAGTCGGCATGGCCAGGCCTAGCCCAGCCGGCCTCGATATCATTATAGAACTCTGGCATGACGTCTTCGTTTTGAACTACTACCGTAAGCGGTGCCCCGGTCGTCCTATCTTTGTATACGCCCGACAACAGATTTATAATATCTGACTCCTTTCTATTGCTGGACAACTTCGATTGACCGGGCCTCCTTCTGTCCAGCCATATCTGTATCTTTTCCTGGTCGACTACCAAGCCGGCAGGCAAGCCCTCAATGACCACCCCTACAGCCTTCCCATGGCTTTCGCCAAAGGACGTCATTCGAAGTGCCTGGCCAAAGCTATTATCGGACATGCTCGTTTTCAACCTCTATGCCCATAAGCCCTAGATCCCTGAAGAAGCCCGGATAGGACTTCCGCACAGCGTCCCTACCTTCAATGGTACAGCCCAGCTCCAGCGCTGCATCGGCAATACTTAACGCCATTACGACCCTGTGATCGTTCCACCCATTTAACCTTACGCCGCGTTTTAGATCTTTCGGTGGCACAATCCGTACTCCGTCATCAAAGGTCAGAACGTTCGCCCCCAGCCTAGTTAGCTCTGTCCCCATGGCCCGTATTCTGTCGCTTTCCTTTAGCCTGGTATGTGCTATCCCTCTTAATGTAATGGGGATCAGGAGACCTAGCGTAGCTAGAGGAGGAAATATGTCTGGAGAATCCTTCAGGTCTATTTCAACATCGCTACGAAGCTCCCCGTCCCTCATCCTGACCTGTATGCTGTCTCCGTCCACTGTCACCGTCACCCCAAGTAGCCTTAAAATATCCACTATTTTGGAATCAGCCTGCGGCCGAGCAAGGTTGACATGGCTTATCTTGATGGCGCTATTC
>JAJZYL010000018.1 GCA_021798095.1 archaeon
AGGATGTAGATGATAAGCCATACAATTCGGCTGCGGCCTGATGTGCGATTATCATACGGGAGAATTGCGACCCCTGATAGAAGCGAAGGCGAAAACTGCCTCCAGTAAAGCCCATCTTAAGGAACAACGTTGGTGTATTGATACCATTAACATGATGTTGAAACTCTTGGCCTGCTGCATCACGCCCATAGCCTGCGCCTGTTGGTCCTCCATTTGAAGATATTGTATAGCCGCTGGCTACAAGCGCTGAGTTTGTAATCGTCATTATGTGTTCTGCCATAGCTCGGTTGGTGCTGTACTTCCGAACATTGGCGCTTTCAATTACAGCCGAATGTCCATTGAAGCTGATAATCCGAGGGGGGATTCGGTAATATTCTGAAGCAAAATACAAGCGCAGTGCATGGCCAAGGCGTTCTCCCTTGTACACGCCTGACTGGAGGTCCATGGTACTGGGGACCTTGTCAAACCGCATAGCTCTGGATGCGCGCTCAAGTAGTTCCACTGGGGTTTTCCTTATTACTATGCCGCGGTTATCGGGGTCCAGCCTTTTACTTCTTATCGAATTTACCAGCTCACTTAGTTTCACTCGGACCCCCTCTGCACGGTAAGGTTCTTCAGATATTTAACATATACATTTACGGCATATGGCGCCCTGCCATGGTCCAAAAAATCCCAAATGGTTAAATTAAAGCTGAACCCCACATCAGGCATGACCTCAGAGGTGGCCATAGGAGGAGGAAGTGTGGCAGGACTATCGGCTGCCAAGGTAGCCGCGGCATTGGGCATTGACGTTGAGGTAATTGAAAACGACATGGAAATAGGGATGCCGGAAAAGTGTGGCGGTCTAATTTCGGTTGATGGCCTTACCAAGCTAGGCATACCCCCTACAAGAAAGATCCTCCTTAATACTATCAGTGAAGGAAAGGTCGTGTTGTCTGATACATCAAGCTATGAATTTGATCTGAAGAAGGCTGGTCTAGTGGTTCTTAATAGAAACGAGTTTGATAAGGAGTTGGCGTCGCTGGCTGTAAGGGCAGGCGCAAGGATTTCCATAGGTGAAAGGATTGAAAGCGTACAGATGGAAGATGAAGGCGTAACGATAAGAACCAACAAGAGGCAGACGTCATCCAAGTTGATGATAAACGCCATGGGTGCCGGTTATTACCCCAATAAACGAGGGCTTATCCCTGCATTTCAAAATCTGATCGCTGTAAAGGATGGGTTTTATGATGGGATTCTAGTGTTTATAGATAAGGTCAAGATTGGAGATTTCTTCGGATGGTATATACCGCTGGATGATGGTTTTGCGAAGATAGGTGCCGGAGGCCGAACTGGCGGCCAGGAGGCTGACCGTTACTTTGAGTCCGCACTTCAAGCACTGGGGATCAGATATCAGGTGATCAAGCGTATAAACGCGTCACTGGTGGTGGGCGGATACGTGAGACGGGACGGAGGGAGGATTTTACCAGTTGGTGATGCGGCAGGGCAGACCAAGCCCACTACAGCTGGAGGGATAATTACAGGGGGAGTGGGTGGTGCCATAGCAGGTAGATTGGCCCGTGATGCTCTCGAAAAAGGGGACTTTAATGGTTATACCACCCTTTATGATGATGCATATGGAAAAGAACTGGCTAGACAGGTTACTCTTGCGCAAGTGTATAAGATGTTGAATGATAAGCAATTGAAGGGTTTGATGGACCTAATCAAGGATGAAGACATAGAAATGGATTCTGCGGACTTCGATTTCCATTCTTATATTATAAGGAAGGTTTTGACCAGTAAGGTTGGGGCTTCGCTCATTTCCTCTATAATACCGAGATTGGCCATCGCCAGGCTCAAAGGGCTCTTCTGAAATAGATCGATTTTTATATGGGAATGCTGGAATAGAGGCGCAGGGAATGCCGAAGAGTAAAGGCTACAGGAGAAAGACAAGGGCCCTCTTAACGCTGGAAAAGAGAAAGGGGTTATCCTATTTGCTGCAGAGTTATAACGTTGGGGATAAAGTCATAGTTAAACTGGATCCTACCCAACCAAAGGGAATGCCACACAGGAGGTTTAACGGCAGGGTAGGGGTAATAAATGAAGTAAGAAGGCGCTCCCTGGTGGTAGACGTCCAAGTTGGCAAGAAGCTCAAACAGTTAATGGTCAGGCTGGAACATGTAAAACCTTTACGTGGTGAAGAAATGGTTGCCAAAGGTTAAAAGCGCCAGAAAGATCACCATCCATGAGGCAAAGGATTTGCTCTTGCAGATAAAGAGCGAATCCATGGATCAGATTCAACAGAAGACGGCCGGCTATATAAGCGAATTTTCGACTATAGATGGTAAAAGGGGAAGGGACCTCGTCAATAGGATCGTAACTGAGTGTTCTCTTGAAGAGGACTTGGCCATTCAACTTGTCAACATAATGCCCAAGACCATGGAAGAAGTGAGGGCGCTTCTGGTGGGCTGGAAGAAGTTGTTGACATCCGATGTTGTAGCGAAGATCGTATCTATATTACAATCAAAGGCATAATTTAGGCGTCCGATTAATGTATCATTTAATCCAGGTGATGGTTTCCATGATTTCGTACAACATGTAATTTTAAATGGATTGCCCACGATCGTAGGTGTGTTCTAACAAATGGTCCTAGGTTTAACCACTTCATGATGGGCTTTAATCCGCGAGGTTTTCAATTGAAATGTTTTTATAACCCATCACCTAAAACGCTACCGATTGATGTTGCAAGGAGAAACCCAGAAGAGATACGAAACATACGGCTATGTATTGGATTTCAGGCAAAACTCCGTATCCAAGATACTTAAGAATAGGGGCGGTACGGTTGTAGAAGCCTTAGGGGGAGAATTTTTCATGATCCTTGAACTTCTGGCTAATCCGAACACGACCTTTGGAATTCAAGAAAAGGTATATATCAGCAAGGAAAGGCGTACCAAGATCGCGAGCGTTCTGGGACGAATGAAGTACAGCGATCTATCATCTGTGGCCAAGAATGAGCTACCGGCCGCAGTGGAAAGATCTGTGATGGACAACGAGGCTAGGTTCGTGGCCTTTTTCAACCAGTCACAACCCATAACGCCCAGGCTTAACGCCCTAGAGCTTATACCGGGCATAGGTAAAACGCTTATGCGACAGATGCTCGAGGAAAGAGAAAAGAAGCCGTTCGCCAGCTTCGAAGATATACAGAAGAGAATAGGGCTAAAGGACCCCGGCAGGAGGGTAACCGAAAGAGTTCTTAGTGAGATCATCTCAGAACAGCAGGTCTATCTATTTGTACGATAGGTCTGGATGAACGTAATTGGATGAAAAGGACATCATAAATTACATAAGGAGTGTATTCGGCAAAAATTTATCGTTCGAACTCAATGATGATGTAGCTTACGTAAATGATGGCGATGGATTTCTAGTGCTTAAGGTGGACATGCTGGTGGGCTCTACCGATGTCCCCCCCAGCATGACCCCCCAACAGATAGGGAGGAAGGCGCTAGTGGCGGCGGTTTCTGACTTTGCGGCCAAGGGGGTGTCACCGGATGGCGCCCTGCTGTCCATAGGACTTCCACGGGGTTATAAGGAGGAGCTCATAAAGGGGATCATAAATGGTTTCAAGGATGCCTCCATCGAGTTCGGTGTAGAGCTGCTTGGTGGAGATGTCAATGAGTCAAAGGACCTGGTGATCGATTGTGTGCTTTACGGCAGGGCGAAAAGGCGGGTCAGCAGGGGGGGAGCTAGACCCGGGGACCTGATATTTGTTACAGGCGAATTCGGGCCAAGCAAGGCCGGACTGGACTTCCTTCTAAAGGGTTCCGGGTTACCAGATGGAAAAATGAAAGATGTATGTGTGCACGCCGCTCTGGAACAGAGCCCCCCGCTCCCTTTCGGAGTCCGGGCCGTAGAGGCAGGCCTTTTCACGTCTTCAATGGACTCGAGTGATGGCCTCGCTATAACCCTTCATGAGATGTCAAAACAAGGCCATGTAAAATATATGATCGAAGAGCTTCCGATAGACCGTGCCATGGCCAACTTCCTCAGAAATTCCAACAATGATGTATATTCTGCCGTCTTCTACGGAGGTGAAGAATATCAGATAGTGTTTACCTGCAACCCAGGTAGCTCAACTGCGCTCAGGGAAATAGCACGCTCACTAGGGATAACGCTTAGGCGCATAGGCCGAGTAGAGGAAGGGGAAGGCGTTTTCTTCTACGAGGGCCAAAGGTGGGTGCCAGTCCATGATATGGGGTGGGTGCACTTCGATTCAACTGTATAGCCCCTTAAGGGATTCCTCGATAGTTTCCAGCTTTAAACTGCCCTCCCTTAAAAGCTCTAAGGAGTAACCGCTAGTTTTTAACGTGGTCAACAGTTTCGGACCTCCCTCTGGCAAATCCATGACAACTGCATCTGGGTTCAGCTGAACGATGGCGTCATGCAGCTCCACCCTGGGGTCGATCTGGTATCCTGTGACAGCCTCTTTCAACATCATCATTAGGCTGCTGAAGCCGTGATGATTGATCAGGCTGAGCCCAAATCCTTCATACCCAGCCTCTGGATTCGAATCAACGACGGCCAACCCCCTATCTATGAATTTCTCAAGGAGAAACCTCGCAAGCTTATTGGAGGTATAGCCTTGCATAACCTTCACGTCATCGGTTAATATGATTGGCGGCGGCGTCAGACACCCCGCCTTAAGGGGCTTGAAGTTACTCCTTGCTAACCCAAAAATATACATTTCTCCGACGTTAAGTATTACAGAACCACCCAGGCTTAGTATCGATGAAACCCTGTAGAGGTCGTCCTTAGTACAGGAGAATATCAGCGTCAAGCCTGCGATTTTTTCAATAACGCTGGACTAGGCTTCCAGCAGCGTTTCTGTGCTCCTGATGCCTTCGATCTTGTTTATCTCGGCCGTTAGCCTTATCATCTCTTCATAGTTGATGGCCCCTATGGATACAACCAGATCAAATCGCCCATAGACTATGAACGCATCCTTAACGCCGCTGATCTCCTTGATTGATTTGAGCGCTTCCCTAAGCTTTGTGGGTATGACCTTTATTAGCAAAGTTGCCTGGGGCATTATTCCGTCACCTCGATAAGGGATTCTGTAAAGACCACTCCGCTCATCCTGCTCATCCTCATTATGCTGGAGCCCATCGATGATGGATCCTTTGCCGATACGTACGCAACTACATCAAAGCGTCCAAGCACTGGATAAGCGCTGGTAACACCTGCTATCTTCCTTATTTCATCCAGTACAGAAGCGTACCTTCCCCTTTCTGTCCTCATCAGGACACAACCCTTGACCATATCTATCACGTTCACTAGGGAAGCTTCTATATTTAACTCTTATCAGCCATTTCAAGACCTTCCATTATCGGGGGCTTAAGGATGAATTTCATGTGATAAGGTAGGCCCGATATTTGTAATCTTGCCCAGCTCGATAAGGGTTTCCTTGACCACGGCTATGGATGCCATATATTCATCTATCGACAGAACTTCATCATCGGTATGCGCTAGCCTGGAATCTCCAGGGCCGTATGCGACCAACGGCACCTTATATTTAGAATAAAATACGTTTCCGTCGCTGGTTCCGGTCTTCTTAACGAAAGCCCCCTTGGAGCCCGTAACCTTGTATATGGACCTTGAAAATGCCCTGCATAGCTCGTTTGATGGCCTCGTAAGGGTAGGCTCTATCAGGTCCATCACCTCGTATTTCAAATTCGGGCCCTGCAAGTTCAATTTATCAATGATATCAGACCTTGACAACCCCGGTGGATACCTTATGTCCATAAAGAATTGGGAGAGGGCCGGCGCCCTATTAAGCGAATCACCAGCTACGAACTTCGTCACGACCGCTGTAACCTTATCAAAATAGCCTTCAGCGTCGCGGTTTATATCAGCCAGTTTCCCGTTAATTGAATTTATTGTTTCCATTGCGATATCTATGCTGTTGGAGCCCAACCACGGTGATGCTGCGTGATATGGACGCGATTCAACATCCACTCTGATAAGAAGGCGCCCCTTATAGCCTATCGCAACCTGATTAACTCCGCTTGGCTCGCCAAAGATGGCGAAGTCGGGCTCATCCCTAGTCTCAATAAAGCGTTTTATTCCCCTGTTCATACCCTCTTCATCGACTAAAGCCGCCAGGGTTATTCCGCACTTGACCCCCGCATCAAGCGCGTTGCGCGCGCCGTAAACGAGCGCACCAAGCGGACCCTTGGCATCCACTGCCCCCCTACCCCTTATGTACCGTTCATCCATCGAAGCGGGCAAATTACCTTCAACTGTATCCATATGGCCGAACAGATAGACCATTGGCCTTCCCTCTTTCACGCGCGCGATCACGTTAGCCACGTCATCCCTTTCCACGCCGCTGAAGCCAACGGCCCCTTTCAAATGATCATATATGAAGTCAGAAATTTCGGCCTCATGATTGCTGGGCGAATATATCCCGACCAGCCTACGAAGAAATTCAACTTCTTCCATGTCTTTCAATGATATAGTCGAGCATTAAGCCGGGTATATCTATTCCGGTGGCAGGCACAGAGTTCTTGAATTCAGTGGTACCGTTTATTTCATGAACCACCATTCCGGCTTCTGATTCCATCAGGTCCACGCCGAATATGCCATCACCAACCGTGGATGTGGCCCTGAGCGCGATATCCTCCAACTCATTGGTAATAGGGCAGTTGATCGCCTTACCACCTCTGGCCGTGTTTGTACGCCAGTCATCAGGGGGCTGCAACCTGTATATGGCCGCTATAACCCTGTCCCCTGCTACGAACGCCCTTATGTCCCTGGGGGGCCTCTTGACATATTCCTGCATGTAATATACCTGATAGAGTGGATACATATACTCCCTATCCTCTAGGACCGCCCGCGCGGCGGAATCGCTTTCAAGCAGCCCTATCATCCTCCCCCACGAACCCGTTACGGGCTTGATCACGGCCTTATTCCCGAGCTCCCTGAACGATTGGTATGCCTTTTCCTGGCTGAAGGAGACTATCGTACGGGGGACCGGAACGCCGGCCTTTTTCAGCGCCAGTATAGTGAAGAGCTTGTTCCCGGTTAGCTCACTGCTTCTTAGGTCATTGACGACCTTAACCCCCTGCCCCTCCACAAATGCCGTTGTGTGCAGGTTTCTGTAATGGCCAACGCACCGCTGCAGTGAGATATCGCCAAACCTTTCAGCCCTGCCGTCCGATGTGTCAAATATTTCCTCCTTGACATCAAGCATCTTCATATCTATATTACGCTTTTTTGATGCTTCGTAAAGGGCCTTTTCCTCCCACCTTATTATATCGTATAGCATCGATACCTTCATTGACGCTCACCTATTCCGATAGTATGGCCCTCTCCATCTCCTTAGTAAGTTCCAGCTCGAACAGGTCCCCCCGCCGCAGATCCTTCATCCCCTTAGAGAAGGATTTTATCGCTGTATCATCAACTTTCATCCCGAGCAATTTAAGGAAGAAGGCCGACCCGTTCTTGCCGAGAAGCTCACCAAACACAAGGCTCCTCCTGTTTCCTACGGTGCTTGGTGGAACTATCTCATAGGCGTTTGGACTTTTCAATATCGCAGCTATATGGGTACCAGCCTTATGTTTATAGGCGTTTGCGCCCACCAGCGGTGAATTTGATGGCGTCTGATAGTTGGCATACGTTGCCAGGAGACCAGAAAGTTCGGCCAGCATGTCATAGCGTACATTTAACTTCAACTTGTACAGCACCAGCAGCGATATCACGAGCTGGGCTAGGTCGGTTATCCCTACCCTCTCCCCTACCCCCCCTATTGTGGCATGAATTTGATCCGCGCCCGCTTCATATGAAGCCAGTGCGTTAGCCAGGGCGAGCCCCAGGTCATTGTGGCAATGAACATCAAGCGGCACCTTGACATTAGATCTTATAAGGGACACCAGCCGGTACATGCCGATTGGCCTCATTATACCCACAGTATCCGGAATGCTAAGCCTGTCCGCCCCCGCCTTTTCCATCTCCTTCGCAAATTGCACCATATATTCCGGATCTGCCCTGCAGGCATCCTCCAAGGTCATGCGAACGTAGAGCCCATGGGATTTGGCGTATTGAACAGCTTCTGTGGCCCTCCTTAATGCTTCCTCCCTGTTAACCTTCAGTTTGTACTTCAGATGGATATCGGATACCGAATGGTACATTGCTACATAGTCTGCACCGCACGACATCGAAATATCTATATCCTCTTTAAGGGCACGCCCGTGAGCAACTATCCTGGCCGAAAGGCCGGCGTTCAACAGCTTTTTGCACGACTCCCTATAATCCTCGGATATGATTGGGCTTATTTCTATGGCGTCAACGCCGAAATAATCCAGCATCCAAGCTATCTGTAGCCTTTGGCGCATGGTTAGGGAAACATTTGGTGACTGTTCTCCCTCCCTAAGGGTAGTATCCAATATTTTAACGGGCCTGGGCGTTGTGTCCGGCCGGCCGTTAAATTCAATTGAATGGCCGATTCTGTCCACATCGTCGAATTCTTCGGTATTCTGCATGCTAACGGTTGACCGTAATGGGTTATTAACGTTTATCGTTCTTAAACATCATATTTCTTTCAGAATAATGATGGTATTCGTATTGGTTACCCCTTCTGATTTCCGAATATCGTCAATACAGGCGTTGGCTTCGACGATATTAGAAGCTGATATCAGGGCCACTATATCATATTCGCCGGTTATCTCGTAGATCTTATCCACATTTTGTATCTTTATCAGCTTCTCAGCCACCTGCGAAGTCGTGGCAGAAGGGTTTACGGATATTAACGTAAGCGCCTTAGCCTTTTCCTCCTCCCTTATCTCCACCGTGAACCGTTTTATAGTCCCCTTCTCCATAAGGGCCTTGATCCTGCGCCTGACCGCCGCTTCTGATAGCCCCAGCTCCTGTCCGAGAGCGACATATGACGCTCTGCCGTCGGACTTCAGCATATCTATGAGCTTTCTATCCTTATCATCCATGTTATGCCGTTATAACCCCCTCTTAAAAACGTTTTTCGCACAATAAATGAAGGTATTCGGCTTCGTTTGATGATCCTGCGCAAATTGCCGGAAAGAGCGTTCATCTATTCAGGTTATAGCTCAGGAAGGACGATAGCAGATGCATAGGGGATGTTCAAGTCAAGGCCTGATGCGACAGTGCGTTGCTCTCGGATTTTCTTATGGAGCTACCGGTTATCCTCAGCGCGTCGTCAATATCCCTCTGGGTTATTACATAAGGGGGGAGGAATCTCAGAGCGGTGTGCCCTGAATAAAGTGAAATCATGCCCTCATTCAGCATTTCGAACAGCGTATCCTGAAACCTTACCCTCAATTCTATGGCGAGCATCAACCCCTTTCCCCTCACCTCCTTTACCAGCCTGCTTTCTTCACCTATCTTCCTTAAGCCTTGGAGCAGGGCCGCCCCCTTCGTATTTATGTCGTCAAGCATGGGCCCTATGAGCTTCAACGTACTAGTTCCTCCCACGGACGCTAGGGGATTGCCGCCCATGGTTGTAGATTGTTCGCCGACCTTCATGGAGTTTGCCACATCTTCCCTAGCAAGGGTGGCGCCCATCGGTATCCCACCACCTATTCCCTTGCCAAGCGTCATTATATCCGGCTCCACCTTCCAGTGTTGATGAGCCCACCACTTCCCGGTCCTACCCAACCCGGATTGGATTTCATCAACTATGAAGAGGGCACCCAGGCGCCTTGCCTTATCCTCAACCGCAGGCAGGAAATCATCACTGGGGATGTTCACTCCCCCCTCCCCCTGTACCGGCTCCACTATTATTGCAGCCACGTCCGAGCCATCTAGCGCCTCCAGGCTGGCTATATCCCCAAAGCTGGCGAACCTTACATTCTGCAGCAGCGGGGCAAAACCCCCCCTATATTTAGGCGCATGAGTGACCGAAAGCGCGCCGAACGTCTTTCCATGAAACGCGCCTGTAAATGCTATGAATTCCTTTTTGCCGGTGTACTTGCGTGCCAGCTTGAGGGCTACTTCAACGGCCTCCGCTCCACTGTTGGATAGGAAAACCCTGCTCATCTGGGGTGGCGCCACCCTAAATAGCTCGTCAAGGAGCTTCGCCCTTGATTCATTATATACCGAGCCATGGCATATCATGAGCTTGTCTAATTGGTCCTTGAGCGCCTTTACTATCTCCGGATGCCTGTGCCCCATTATGGCAACTCCATATCCGGCCATAAAGTCCAGATATTCCCTTCCGGCCGTATCCCAGACCCTAGCCCCCAGGCCTCTGGACAGGTCTAAATCATACTTCTGATAGGTGCTGAAGAGCCTTCTGTCTTCGATCTCCCTGAAATTGAAACCAACGCCATTATCAGCATCCATCAAACTATCACCGTCCTGTGTTGCCCTTCAAGAGCGTTCTCCAGTGGATGCTGAACCAGCCCGCTGGAGATTACGCTCTCCCTAACGCCACCTTCAAGCGCCTCTATACAGGCCATTACCTTCTTATCCATCCCTGGTCCTACCTTCCTAAGGGTCTCCTTGGCTTCTCCCCTCTCCATGCGTTCAACCAGCTTGCCATCCATCAAGAGCCCCTCAACATCGGTGAATATAACCAGCCTGTCAGCCTTAAGCGCAGCCGCTATGGCAGCCGCTGTCCGGTCGCCATCTATATTCAATGCCTCCCCTTCAAATCCCATGGCTACAGGTGAAATTACAGGAAGATAACCGGCTGAGATGAGGGCCGACAGGGCCCCCGTGTTCACTTCTTTGACCTTTCCGGTATAACCTCCCTCTATGGCCCTCTTCCTCCCTTTTTCGTCTATTATAAGAAGCCTTTTCTTTCTTTCTGCCCTGATCGTCCATCCATCGATTCCTGACAGGCCAAAGGCCCTGATCCCTTTGATGGCAAGCCCTAAAACCAGTTGCGAGTTTATCTTACCCATAACCATATTATATATATCGGCCGTCTCCTTGTCAGTGTATCTGCTCCTTATTCCTTCGGGGGAAAATATGAAGGTGGGCTTGACCCCGAGCCTTTCAGAGTATTCTGTAATTATCTTGCCACCTCCATGCACTAAGACGACCTTCTCGGATTCCGTGGTCAGGAGCCTAGCTATATCCCCGAGCATATTTTCCACAGGGCCGCTCGCAATGAGGCTCCCTCCGATCTTTATCACCGTTATCATAGAAACCAGCCACCTATACTGGATGCAAGGCCGCCATTCCCAGTCCGGCCTTCTCATTGAGCCCCAAGGACAGGTTCATTGACTGGACCGCGCTTCCCGCAGCCCCTTTGATTAGGTTGTCTATGGCTGAAAGCATCACCAACCTGTTTAAATGAGGGTCCACTTCAAATCCTATATCCGCAAAGTTTGACCCTATGACTATCTTGGGATCAGGATACCTGTATAGGCCGGCCTTGTCCCTTATGAACCTTATGAACGGCTCCGATATATAGAAGGATCTCAAGGCCTTCCATACCGCTGCTGCATCGGTCTTCGTAAATACATGGGAAGTTGATAGAATTCCCCTTACCATGTTGACGGCGTGGGCGCTCATTGCGACCCCGTAATCCTTTCCTGATACAAACTTGATTTCCTGTTCTATCTCACCGGTATGGCGGTGACCAACGGGCTTGTAGGGCCTCACCACACCGAACCTCTCGGAAAAGTGGGTAGCTAGTGACGGCTTACCGCCGGCTCCGGATGAACCTATTTTGGCGTCGACCACTATAGGCCCTTCGATATCCATCCCCTTTGCTATGGGCGCGAGGGCCAAAATGGCCGCAGCGGCCATACAACCGGGGGCAGCTATGTACCTGCTCCCCCTGATCTGTTCCCTGTGAAGCTCCGGCAGGCCATATACGAATTTTTTGAGGAGGTCCGGGTATGGATGCTCATAACCATACCATGTCTTATATGATTCAGCGTTGGTAAGCCTGAAATCGGCGCTCATATCTACGATCCTCACCCCCATATCCATCAGCTTGGGGACCACCTTAAGCGAGGATCCATGTGGCAGGGCGCAGAAGATTACATCGGCTCCAGCGCCCAACTTGAGCGGATCTTCACCGCTGAATTTCAAATCAAGTACGCCCTTTAAATTTGGGTGCACCCTGTGTACGTATTCACCAGCATAATGAACTGAGCCAGCCGCAGTTATCGTCACATCCGGATGATTCACCAGAATACGTAACAGTTCCCCTCCTACATAACCAGAGCCCCCCAGCACGACTACCTTAATGCTCATTTTGATACACTACCCTTTACATATTTTATAATTTCAGAGGCTATATTTTTTTCGCTGACCGAGGACGCGCCCTTGAACTCTACGTTGTTGTTGATTTCGTGGAGCACATAACCGTTTGACGACTCCATGGCATCTATTCCGAGGATTTCTCCACCAACCACCTTTGCGGCCTTGAGCATCAGTTCCTCCAGTTCACTATCCGGTTTCAGCAGCTCCGCCTTTCCCCCCCTTGCTATGTTGGTCTTCCAGTCGTCATCCGGCTGATACCTGTATATGGTCGCCACCACCCTGTCCCCCACCACCACGCTCCTGATGTCCCGTGGTGGCCTGTTTATGTATTCCTGCACATAGTAGATCTGTTGCTGTGGGTCCGGCAGCATTTCCCTTGTTTCCAGCAGGGCCTCAGCTTCATCCCTATCCCTCACCTTGGCTATCATCCTCCCCCAGCTACCGGTTATCGGCTTTATGACCACAGGATAACCCATCTTGTCCATGATCTGAAGCGCTGAATCCCTTGAGAAAGCGATGAAGGTATGCGGCGTCGGTATGCCGTTCTGGGAAAGGAGAAGCGTAGTCAGCAGCTTGTTTCCGCAAAGATGAGATGATTTGTAAGAATTTATGACCCTGTAGCCCCATCTTTCGAGTATGGCCGCATAGTACAGCCCCCGGTAGTGGCTTATGGTTCGCTGCAGGACAAGGTCGGCTATGGATGAAGGCACGCTCGAAGAAGTCAGATCGAGCGGCATGGATTTGGCATCCACAAGGTTGACCTCCAAGCCCTCTTCTTTAGCCCTTTCAAATAATTCCTTTTCTTCCCATCTAAGGCGATCGAAGACTATGCTTAATTTGGCCAATTCTGAAGTTATTCTCCCCAATCCTCGCCCACTTCTTCAGCGGGCTTGACTTCTACTTTGTCGGCAGAAATGGAAACTATTTCGTACTCCACGCCGCAATCTGGGCAGCTTATTATTTCCCCCGGAATGGAATCGGCCGGGATGTCCATTTCAGCTCCACATTCCTGACAGTTGATCTTCATTATCTATTATACCTCCTTATCACTCAATGACTCACCTAATAACGATTGATAAGCTTTTTTAATCCTATCGCTTTCAACCTTAACCCAGGCGCCCTCCTCCAGTAAAGTTTGTCTATGCTTCCTTATCATGTTATCAGATTCTGTGGGATTCGGACCTCCTTCTGTAAGCCTCAGCTTTATGCTCTTAACTACGTCAAACCTTTTAGCCAGTTCGGCTGCATCTACGTCCAGGCCCAGATCCTGTTTGGAATACTTCACCACCAGCCCCTGAAGGCCTAAGCCACCGTCCTCCGTTTCCCTTATTGCCTTCCCGACAAGTTGGTGAGCGGACCTGAATGGGATACCATACCTCGTCGACAACCATTCTGCGACATCGCTGGCAGTTACCTGCGATGTTGATGCCGCGCTGATCATCGCGGCTTCATCATACTTTACAGAAGCTATCAT
>JAJZYL010000019.1 GCA_021798095.1 archaeon
GGTTCATCTACTTGAAGCACCGGAGCTCCCATGGCTTCTAGATCGGAGAGTACAGAATTTACCACCTTCGAAAGTGCGAGCAGGAACAGGCTCCTGTCCCGATAATGCTCATCATACGACCAGTCCATAAACGTGTATGGACCTGTAACCGGGACCTTTGGTATCCTTTTAGTGTTCGCCTTTACGAATGCGAATTCGTCTTTATGGTAGTTCCTCAGGTACTTGACTTCATCGACGCATCTAGCCTTCCGATAATACTTATTATCCCAGGACCTGATCCTATCTGCAAATATGAATCCACCAATCTCCCTTATTGGTTGTTCATACATTTCTATCCTCCTAGCTTCACCATCATATACGTAATCAAGGCCGATATCCTCTAGACGCCTCAAGTTGATATAGGATGCGTCGTCTTTGGCCTTCTCCTTCTCCTCAACGTTCTCGCTTTTTAGAGAAGCGAGCAGCCAGGCAGGTTTCTTAAGGCTGCCGATCTCCTGTGATTTAATCATTGTTGATCCTCCTCATAGCTTTTCTAAGCAGGTCAAGTTTTTTAATTGCGAACTTGTAGGGGACATATTCTAAATCGACATTGTTTGTGACATATGCTTTAGGTGGATTGATAGAACCGAGGATGGCTTTAACACGCTCCGGAATATCTTCCTCCAGTACAGTGCTGTACCCATTCACTAGTCCTAGCGCTAGTTCCTTATTATCCATCCTCCTAAGCGGCTGGCTTCCATTTATCATGTCAAATCCTAGCCCATCAACTGGCAGTTCATTGAGCAATTCGACATCTTTTACTGGTTTAAAATATATGTGCAGGGTCACCTTTTTGATAAATGCCCTTTTTATACTCGATATAGCTTCAGCTAGGCGGTCGAAATGCTTCTTTAGGTCGATAAAACCATATGTGGGGCACTTGAGGACCAGTGATTCGAACCCGGCCCTATTTAGGCCTCTGGCCTGCTTTGAAAGTAATTCACCCATCGCTGCTATGACCAGGGAAATATCACCATAATGTTCATCCTTGCTAAGGATAGCAAATGTCAGCGGGTCTGGCAGAGAAGCCATTCTCTTATCTTCGGGTTTATAGAGACCTAGATGAAGGCTTCGGGCTGAAACATCCTCCTTGGCGTCTATATCGCCTTCCAACAGTGGTACCCGGTAAAATGTATTCGTCTCGAAAAACCTATTAATACCGTCTGGCTTAATCCCGTTGGAGTTCACGGTTATTGGTCTGAACATATCATCCCAACTAAGCAATGGGTCCTGAACATAAGTTAATTCGGCCTCCCTTTGTGAATCAAAGAGGACCTTGCTTTCCTCTTCAAAATCTGGGGGGGCATATGTTCTCTTTCTGGTTATTTCTATGAGCTTTTCAGATCTCGGGTATATTCCAAATATGTAACTCCCTACCATATCAATCATCCCAAGATTATCCCTAAAAAACTTTAGCTAGGAGCATCTCATTTATAGTCAAGTAATCAGAAGTTGGGTAACCATTAAATACCCCTATCATTAACCCATGTTAACGCAATGGCCGAAGACGAGAATCAGTCAATTCTGAAGCTCTATCGCGCTTTTGCTAAAAAAGATGAAAATAATTGAATGAAGATGTAAATGGGTTTGAAGAACTGGGATTAAATGAAGATTTGATGCGTAGACTTGATGAAATGAAGTTCAAGGAACCATTCCCTATTCAGGAAATGGCAATAGGGCACATCCTAAATGGAGAGGATATAATTGGGCAGGCAAAGACGGGATCTGGAAAGACGGCCGCATTTGGGCTACCTCTCCTGAAGTTAATCAATACAGGATCAGATAATATTCAGGGACTGATTCTTGCACCCACAAGGGAATTGGCAGTCCAAATAACCAACGACCTACGCAGTATGGGCAAATATGTAGGAGTGAAGGTTGTAACCCTCTATGGAGGGCAGTCTATTAACAGACAGCTTGAAGAGCTCGACGAAGGCCCTCAAATAATCGTAGGTACCCCAGGCAGGATAATCGATTTATTAGATCACCATCATCTGGACTTTGGTCAAGTCAAACATGTAGTTATAGATGAAGCAGATAGAATGCTTGATATGGGGTTCATTGAAGATGTTGAATATATACTTAAGAGGATACCAGCCGATAGGCAGATCAATCTATTCTCTGCGACTATGCCGCAGGAAGTAACAGATTTAGCTACAAAATATATGAAGAATCCCAAACATATATTCATAAGCGCTGATGAGCCATCTGTTGATGAGCTAGATCAATATTATGCAGCAGTGGAGCGCGACACAAAACTTGAAAGGTTGTTGCAGGTGCTCGAAGATGAAACGCCATCAAGCTGTATAATATTTTGTAGGACTAAGCAGGGAGCCAGATGGCTGACCAGAAGCCTCGAAAAGAACAAATATAACGTTGTACCGCTTCACGGAGATCTTTCTCAGTATCAAAGGGATAAGTCTATGCAGGCGTTTAGGAATGGGCGCGCTCAAATACTGGTAGCTACTGATGTTGCAGCAAGAGGTATCAACGTCCCTAATATTGAGCTTATCTTAAATTATGATTTTCCCTCAGAGTCTTTGATGTATTTTCATAGGGTAGGAAGAACCGCTAGAGCCGGTAAAAACGGTAAATCCATTTCCTTCGTTACACCAATTGATTATCAAGTATTCGAAGAAGTAAGGGCCAAGACAAAGGCAGAGATAAAACCGTTAAGCCCAAATGATAAGGAAAGGATAGATCATTTTAGAGGTTATGTAGGCCAATTCGAGCTTCGGAAGCGCCGATATGGTGACAGGCATAGCTTTGGTGACAGGCATAGCTTTGGTGACAGGCATAGCTTTGGTGACAGGCATAGCTTTGGTGACAGGCATAGCTTTGGTGACAGGCATAGCTTTGGTGACAGGCATAGCTTTGGTGACAGATATCATTCAGAGCAAACGAGAAAAATACCAAGTTGGTTAACTCAACGAAGGAATAACAACTGAACCCTATATATTCATTTTCAAGATATTGGAGATTTCGGAGAAAGTGTAAAATTCGGATACTTGAACGCGGGTATGTGAGTCTTTCCTCAAGCAGCACCTTTGAATAGCTGAAGTAATACTAACATGGGATGCTTTAGATGTACAAGTTCAGTATCTACTAAGTGAAGAGTAAGAAAGAATACTGGAGAAACGTCCTAAAACTTGCAGGGGGCTTTGTAAAGGAACAGTTAAGTATCGCGTTGCCTAGCTAATTTTAGGCGACCGACTTGAGGACCAGGGGCCAGCTACAGTTCATTCACAGGTGGTTAAAAATCCCCTGAAGCGGGTTGACATGGTATTCATAAACCTCTCTGAAGTGAGGATCAAGTGCTACATCTCAAGGATGTTTAAAGCAAAACATATCCAAATATATCATTACTGCAAAGTCCGGGCCGTTCAACTCTTTAACATAAGCAATTGATTCCATAAGCTTATATAATATTGTAAAGGGAATATAAGGTTATGAGCACTTTCGAGAGCTTTAAGGCGAAGAGAAAGGAATCCGACTATATAATGCCATTGTGGTTAGCCTTCCTCCCCATTATAATTGGCATAGTGGGGGGTGTGATAATAGGCATCTTTTACGCTGTGGCATTTTTTTCTTCTGTCTCTATGATTTCCGGGTTCAACTCTACATTGATCACAAATGGAACCATCGTCACAACACCAGTCACCACTACGGCAAGCACTATCCCTTCTATTTATTCGATCATTGGCATATTTCTGGTGCCATCTATATTAATGGGGGTTATATATTATGTGATCATCGGCTACGTAATATATAGGCTAATCAAGAGATATAATGATCATGTGATAAGGGTTAGGGGGTTGTTTAACTCAGCTAACTTTGATGGTAGGTTGAATGGTGCGATAGGCGAAATGGAGATGCTCCAGAAAAAGGATCCGATGGAATGGGCCGTTATAATAGGCGTGCTCGGGATCATTCCATTTCTATCCATAATTTCTTTAATCCTTGGGGCATATATATTTCATTCTCTCAACAAGGACTTTTACAGGCTGGAATATATAGAGAACAATGCTTATGTACAGCTAGGTTGGAAAGGGGAAAGATATAACAAAATTCCCAACAGAAGCACTATCCTTTATATCGTTTTAACCATAGTTACGTTAGGCTTATTTGGCCTATATTGGGTATATACGATAGTGCAAGACCCTAATGAGCATTTCAAAGAGGATTGGAGGATAGAGGATTCGATAACTCCTCCAAGCGCTGAATCCGTCAAGCCTACTACAGGAGCGGAGTAAAATATAGCATGGTAACCCTGCTTAGTTTATGCAGGAAGCGCTTCAAAGATATAAAGTGAAATTGGTATCTTGTTAAAGCAAAGGCATATCTTATCTTGCCCTATCTTATCCTGCCCGGAAAGGTTTATCTATTCCTAGACGAGGGTTAAGTTTATGGGTAAGAGAAAGGTCCTCAATGAAGCCGAGCTTAAGGATATGTTGCTTCCAGAGCAAGGTGAAATGCTCGGAAGGGTGGTGAAGTTGCTAGGGAGTGATCATCTTATGGTAAACTGTACAGATGGGAAGATAAGGCTAGGAAGGATCAGGGGTAGGCTAAAGAGGAGAATTTGGATAAGGGAAGGGGATGTAGTGCTCCTAGCCCCTTGGGATTTCAAGAATGATGAAAAGTGTGATATCCTGTGGAGATATACGATAGCGCAGGTGGACTGGCTCAGGGCAAATAACTATATTACCAATGCCATGTAGTTGGCCTGATCTATACTGATCGATTATGCGTGGGTATATCGGTGGCTAAAAACGTGCTATAGTTTAGGAAGGTCTTATAGGCGATCCGGTTGAATGCCCTGATTAAGCTTAAGAGCACCTTGGACGGCAGGTTGCATGTATTGGGTCACAAAGGATCAACTCGGGTTTCTATATACACATGTGGAATAACCCCGTATGATAGCTCTCATATAGGACATGCAAGGACGATACTGATATTCGATGTGCTAAGAAGGCTTCTTAAATCAGCCGGCCTTGATGTCCTTTACATACAAAACTTCACTGATGTTGATGATAAGATAATAAATCGTGCATCTAAGGAAGGTGTAGAAGCAAAGGATATAGCTGATAGATATATAGCAGAATACTTCAGGGACTTTGATTCTCTCAACATCCTTAGGGCAGATGTATACACCCGTGCAACGGAATATATTGATGACATACGATCTATGATTAGGGGGTTAATAGAAAGAGGGAGCGCTTATGCTAGGGATACGGGGGTATACTACGACATATCTAGCTTTGAAGGTTACGGAAAGCTTTCAAAGGTTAGGCCCGAGGCGCTCAGGGCTGGTGCGAGGGTTGAAAGTAAGGACGATAAGGATGACCCTGCAGACTTTGCATTATGGAAGCTGTACGATAGCGGACCGCGTTATGAGTCGGAATGGGGTAGAGGAAGGCCCGGCTGGCATATTGAATGTTCAGCCATGATCCTGAAGAACATCGGGGAAACGGTAGATATACATGGCGGTGGTGAAGACCTTATATTTCCACATCACGAGAATGAAATAGCACAGAGCGAAGCTTTTACAGGGAAACCCCTGGCAAGGATCTGGATGCATGTGGGGTTGCTCAATCTAAAGAACGAGAAGATGAGCAAGAGCCTCAGGAATACAATCCCTGTGAGAAGTTTCATCGATCAGTACGGGCCAAACACCCTGAGGATGCTGTTGCTTTCAAGCCAGTACAGGAACCAGCTGGAATACAGTGAAGAAACTATAGCTAAAGCAAAAAGCCGGTGGAGGATAATAGAGGAGGCCTTGTACATAACACGTAGGGAAATTGATTCGGGCAATAAATTGAATAATGACTTGACAGAATCGCTGCAGCGGCACCTTGAGCGCGCCAAAATGCACCTAATGAATGACTTAAATACGCCCATTGCCCTTGGGGAATGCGTTCTGGTGGCCGAGGGTATAAATTCCCTTTATTCTAGGGGGCTAATGGCAAAGGGAAGCACTGTCCTCTTAGATGGTTTTAGGAAGCTTACCGATATATTTGGCTTCAAATTACCGGACCTTAGCGAATCTGAAATAAAATCGATAGAGGATATGATAACAAAGCGCAATTTGCTCAGAAAGGTCGGCAACTATGAAGAAGCGGATAGGATTCGTTATGAGCTTGCCACAAAAAAAATAGAACTGCTGGACTTTAAGGGAAGGACCTATTGGAAGAAGGTTGAATGGATGCCCTGACCGATGGGGCCAGTAACAAAAGGGATATTATAATAAAGCCAATATATAGGTTTAAACTTATATATTTTAGCCAGCGTACCAGACGCATGGCCATACACCGGAGAAATGCTTCAGGACTTGTGAAGAGCATGAGACCACATCAGGTGCTGCTTTACGACATAATGACACCCTCATTCTATTCCATGATCTGGTTTCTGCTCTTCCTTATGGGTCCAGGCGTATTCATAGGAGGGAGCATAACTATAGGCACCCTACTATTGATCCCTGCTTCAATTCCCTTCTTTCTAACGTACGCACTTCTGAGCGAAAGGATGCCCATGAGTGGGGGAGACTACTATTTTCAGAGCCGACTGCTCACGCCATTTATAGGTTTTGTAACTACTATAACCGGATGGGTTATATGGCAGCTGTTCTTCATAGCCTGGTTTGGGTTTTATATTTCAGATGTGCTTTTAACACCGATGTTCTATTACTTCTATCAGCTTACTGGATTCCCCCTGTGGAATTCATTGTATCAGTTGGCATCTTCCCCTTATGGCGTCTTTATCTTTTCTACAGCTCTTTTTCTCGTAGCGCTGCTCGTGCTCCTCAAGGGAGTTAGCTACTATTCCAAGGTCCAATACTACTTGTTCGGCCTTTCGGTACTTAGCGTAATTGCCGGCCTTTTTATACTCATACATAGCCCCAGCGCCCAGACGGCTATCGCGGTGCCAATAGGCCCCCCGCCAAAATTTAACCTGTTTAGCAGTGTATCTACGTGGTCGATAAGTTGGGGTGCTATAGGCTATTCTATGTGGTCGGTTCTGCATAATGAGGAGATCCAATCTTCTAACAAGCCACGAATACAATTGGGAATCATGTTAGGGGGGGCAGCCTCCGTCATAGCAGTGGCTCTCTTGTTCTGGAACGCTCTTGTACGAGAATTTGGAGCCGCGGCTCTGAAAAGCATCTCAAGTATGTGGTTGAGTGGTGTCATGAACGGGGTACTTGCACAGAAGGTGGGGGCGCCGTATTTCACTGTATTGATGATATCGCTGAAGCCAAATCCCATTATATTTGCTATATTCGTAATTGGAGCGGCGGTGGCCATGTACCAAGTAGTATTTGCAATATTGCTTGGCTCCAGCAGGACGGTGTTATCGCAGTCGCTGGATTCCATACTCCCAATGAAGCTTGCCTACGTAAGCGATAGATCTCATTCACCTGTGTATTCGATACTATTCTCCTTCATAGTTGCGGAGATCTGGCTGGCGCTCATTGAGTTCACTCCATGGATAGGCCATTATTTTGTTTCGGTTATATTTGCCGTTCAGGTGACTTGGATAGCGACCATGGTAGCAGGCTTTGTCTTGGGAATAAAGACAAGGAGGAAGCTGCTCATCATGTCAGCGGCCGCCGGTGCGGGCCTTAACATCTTTATTGCAGCCCTTTTTATTATGTACCCAGCTCTCGGGTTCCTTTCCCTTACATCCGAACTTGTGGTATTCCTTCTCTTTGCTGTAACCGGTATCTATTACCTATTAAGGGATAGATATCTGAAAAAGAGGGATGGAATTGGGCTGGGGATAAGGTTTAAGGAGATCCCGGAGGAAGCATAACCATGACCATACTGACCCCAGGACCCACCGAGATACCGGATGATGTGCTGTTGGCCATGAGGAGATCCAGCAATCCCGACATCGATGTATCATTTATGGATCTCTATCAAGGCCTTACCACCAAAATAAAGGACCTGATTCACATGAACGGCAAGTTGTATATAATGTCTGGGGAGGGCATGCTTGGGCTGGAGGCGGCCATGGCAAATACCGTCAGGAAGGGTGACAGGGTGCTGTCGGTCGCAAACGGCGTATTCGGTGATGCATTCGGGGATCTAGCCTCATCGTATGGTGCCCAGACCGTAAAGCTGCAGGGAGACTATGATGCGCCTATCGATTCGCACAAAGTTAATCCTGCTGGTTTTGATATTATAACGACAGTACACGTAGATACGCCAGCTGGATTGATGAATCCCATCGAAGAGCTATCACATCGGATAAAGGGATCTGACGCAATTTGGGTATTGGATGCCGTGTCATCTGTAGGGGGCTACCCGATCAATTGTGAGCAACTTGGCGTGGACATATGTCTGATGGCTAGCCAAAAGGCATTTAGCGCCCCCCCTGGCCTCGCTATAGTAGCGGTTAGCGAAAGGGCTGCCGATATGATCAAGGAAAGGAGAAAAGATGAAGCTTATGGAGGCTTCTATATGAACTTCAGGGTGTGGGATGAAAACCTGAGCAATGGTATGTTCCCATATACCCCGTCAGCCAACGATATATTTGCGCTTGCCCGATCCGTGGAATCAATAATGAAGGAGGGGCCCATAAGCGTGTACAAAAGGCATACGCTGGCAAAGGAGGCTACTCTGAAGGCGCTAGTTTCGCTGGGTTTAAAGCCATACGTAAAGGATAGCACCTTCGCGGCGACAACGGTCACGGCCTTCTATTCGCCACCAGATCAGGCGGCGTTGATTAATTATATGTGGTCCAAATTCGGTACTCTACTGGCCGGAAGCTGGGGTGCTTTAGCAGGAAAGGTTATGCGTATAGGACATATGGGTTATACAGCACAGAGGAAGTTCATAGTAGAGGCGATTTCAGCGCTTGCTGCCGGGCTCAAGCACTATGGGACAAGCACGGACCTGCCCAGCGCTCTGGAGGATATAGACCACGTGTACGGGAAATGATAACGGTGAGTGGAAGGACCACAAGTCGATGGCCGCAGCCGGCCTCCACATATGGGTTCCTTATTTTTTATGCTATCCCCAATATACTAAGGTTCGGGTTTCCCTTCTCCTTTAGCAGGACGCCACGGGCATCGAAAATCAGGGGATCGGACCCGCTGAGCTTCAGGATCTGAGCTACGGTAAGGTCCCGGTAGACCGAGTGATCGGTTGCTATGATGATCCCATCCGCCCCCTTCAATGATTCACCTAAATCACTGATAAGGTTCACCGGGCGCGTAGGTTTCCTAACGTAGGGGTCATGGACCCTTACGCTTATCCCAAGCTTCTCCAGCCTATCTACAATGCTGTATGTAGGGGAAGCCCTGTCGTCATCTATGTCACCCCTAAAAGCTAGACCGAGTATAGTGATATGTTTCACATTCCTTCTTCTTTTTATGAATAGCATGAGAAGCTTGTTAACTACGTGCCTCGGCATTAATTCGTTGAGCTCCCTAGCTTCTTCAATGATCTCTGAGGGTTGCTCATGACACTTAGCGGCGCGCATTATAAAATATGGATATACCGGTATGCAGTTCCCTCCTACCCCAGCTCCCGGTCTGTGAAGGTGCGAAAATGGCTGTGAGTTGGCTGTATCCATTGCTTCCCAGAAGTCGATTCCGGCCTTTTCACATATTAGCGCAAGTTCGTTTGCCAGTGCAATATTTACATCCCTATATACTCCTTCCATCAGTTTTTCCATTTCTGCAGTTTCGATGGATGACAGCTTCAGTACACCCTTGTTAACTATCCTTTCATAGAATTTTACTGCAGCTACAAGGCTTTTTGGTCCAACGCCCGATACGACCTTGGGATAATTTTCTTCGAGATCCTGTAAACCCCTTCCTTCGAACAGCCTTTCAGGGCTGTAGGAAAGCCAGAAGTCTTCTTCGGCCTTAAGCCCTGATGCGGCTTCTAGCAGAGGCATAATGACATTCCGAGTTGTGCCCAATGGAACGCTAGATTCTATGGATACAAGGTCCTCCTTTTGTAGGCCACCACCTATCGCCTGCGCCGCTGATTCTAGGCTTTTGTATGAAGGCTCATTATGGGTCAAATAAACAGGTACGGTAACGACCTTATACTTTGATTCCTTTGAAGCGCTATTTCCATCGATCGTAGTTTTGAACCTTTTTTCATTAACTGCCTTATTCAGAACTGAGTCGATGTTGGGTTCGTTGGGAAAGGTGGGCTCGCCGTGCGACAGGCCTTCCACCCTATCTGGGTCTACGTCCACCCCGATAACTGTATAGCCGTTCCTAAGCAGGGAAGCCGAAATAATGGACCCGATCCTGCCCATTCCGTAAACCGCAACGGTGTCCGCCCTCTCCATGCCAATACGCTACCGGGGTTATCGATTTAAACTTATCACGCTTTAGCCGGCTTACCATTGTGAAGCAGGCAAGGATGCTGCAGCTTCATAAGTTTATAAATGCTAGAAATTCATAGCCATTATGGCTAAGGGCATAAAGGTAGGATTGCTGGGAGTGGGCAACTGTGCGTCGGCCATAGTTCAGGGAGTTCATTACTATATGAGCAAAAAGAAGAGCGGGGAAGTAAATGATGTACCAGGCGTAATGAGCAGGGATATAGGAGGATATGACGTTACCGACATCGAGTTTTCAACAGCCTTTGATATTTCGTCACACAAGGTGGGCAAGGATCTAAGTGAAGCCATTTACGCGAGGCCTAACCTTACAAGGCTACTTACGAGTGTCCCCTCGATAGGAGTTAAGGTCCAAAAAGGGGCCGTACTGGATGGAGTTGCTGACCACATGAAAAGTGTATTCAATCCCGTGGGCGATGGTAACCTACCGCCTTCAGTAGATGATGTAGTTGAAAATCTCAAACGGACTCATACGGAGATCCTGCTCAATACGTTGCCCGTAGGTAGCGAGAAGGCGACTAGGTTTTATGCAGATGCGGCCGCGAAGGCCGGCGTAGGTTTCATAAATGGTATTCCTGTATTCATAGCCAGTGATCCTACAGGCTCATGGCCGTCCATCTTTGAGAAGGCAGGGGTCCCACTTATGGGCGATGACGTAAAGGGGCAGGTTGGGGCAACCATAACTCACAGGTCCCTAGCGCGGCTGTTCCACATGAGGGGCGTAAAAATAGATGAAACATATCAGGTCAATATAGGCGGCAACACTGACTTCCTGAACATGACGTACGAGGAAAGGTTACACAGCAAGCGTATCAGTAAGACGGAAGCGGTTACCAGCCTACTTCCCTATGGAAAGGAGATGCAGGATGAAGGGAAAATAAGGATTGGCCCAAGCGATTACGTCCCATTTCTTGAAAATAATAAGGTCTGTTATATCTACCTTAAGGGAAGAAGCTTTGCAGATTACCCTCTTACAATGAACTTAAAGCTATCCGTCGATGATAAATCGATGTTTGCAGGGGCTATGATAGACGCGATCAGGATAATGAAACTTGCCATAAATGAGGGTGTCAAGGGGGTGCTGGTGAAGCCATCGGCCTTCTTTTTCAAACACCCGCCTCTGCAGGCAAAGGACGATGAAACCGCTATGAAGTGGGTAAAGGACTGGATAGGTAACCCTAAGCAGGCTGGCGGCTGATCAATTCATAAACTTCCTGGGCGACTATATTCTGAGCATCAAAACTGATCGCTACATCGCGAATGCCTTCGGCTCGCAAAGCGAACTCGCCGTCCTCCATCATACGTACAAGATCCGTAGCTAGGCCTTTTGGATCTGGGGTATACTGGTTAAATACCCTCGCAAAGCCCATCTTGGCCGATTTCTTTGCATTTTCGACTTGCTCTCCATGCAGAGGTATCGGAAAAATGGCCATTGGCTTCCCGTTCAATATAGCTTCTCCAATCGTGGTCTGGCCCCCCCTGCAAACTATAAGATCTGCCTGAGCCATGAAGTCCCTTCTAAGGTCGTCCCATCCGAGTATCATATGTTGGCCATGTCTGTCCATGGAGATCGATCCGCTCGTGTCCCCCTTGCTCACTACAAGTGAAACACCTGTAGGTAGAAAGGCCATAGCCTTTATCAGTAAATCTACTAGAAAGGCCCTGGTGGGCGCAGGCCCGCTGATGGGGGCGTAAATGAGCCTAGGAGCTAGGTTGAACCTCAACCTAATATCGCGTCCCCTTTCCTTGGGCCGATGGACGAAGAAGCCGGCGTATTTGATCTTCCTTTTGAGCGCTATTAACCCTTCAAGGCTTGCGCCTGAAATCGTGTATGGGGGCGGAAGGTCAGGCACTATCACCGAATGGGCCAAATCCCAAAAAGCGGATAGTGATTGAGCAAATGACTTTTGGATAAGCTTCTGAAACGCCGAGTCCTCCAAGGGCATTAACACCTGAGGTTGGTTTATTATCAGTATGGATGGCACCTTCCTGATGGTTGATGCGACCAGCGGCGTCAACCTTGAGTCCGATATAACAAGGTCAGGTCTCAACATTTTTATATTCTTCAGCTCTTCACGCAGCTGCACCGAAATTATATTAGGCGTCCTTGGGAATCCCCGGGTTGACTTCCTAAAGGAGATCCGTCCTTCCTCGCTCCATACAGCGTCCAGTGGCGTTGCAGCGATGGCCTTGAAGCCATTATTAATGACGAATTCCTTAGCCTCACCCCAGGTGGAGAATATGCTCTCTAGGCCCAGCCCTTTGGCCAGCCAGACGCATCTGGCAGCATGCCCTAGCCCCGAGCCATAAACGGAAAAGTAGGCGTTAACTTTCAAGACCGAATCTAACCACCGGGCCGTTCGGCGCCTTCTCTTCGAAGACGGAGGCTTGAAAGGTGAAGAGTTTGATCTTCCCGCTGAGCCATAGATCCGGCCGCGCTCCGGCCTTCATGCAGCCGTAGGAAAGATATTCGTCGATGCCCCATTTTTCTTCTACAGGGACCTGAGGCAGCAGCAAGCCCCCTCCGCCGGCCCACTCGACTATGATACCATCTCTTCCCACCTTCACCTGACCCCTGTAATCGAGAGGGGTCTTTACCTTGATCTCCTTGGGGAGAGTGAGTATGCTGACTTCCACGGCCGTCCTGTCCAATTTTCTGACGTCCAGAGGAGGAAAGCGAGGATCAGAAAAGGCCGCGTCAATGGCAGAATCAATCAGGTTATCCATTAGCGAGGCCGAGGGATAAGGTCTACCTATGCACCCCAGCAGTTCCTTTGATGAGGAGTTTCTCAAGGTTACGAAGACGCCCCTCTTAACAAGGTATTTTGGAGGTACGTCAGCCACGGATGGTCGTAGCTTATTTCTTCCAAACTCTTCGATGGCAGCCCTTGCCTTCATTATGAAAAAGGTACCATCTTCATCGTTCCATTCCTCCGCAGCCGTGGCAGCCATATCGACTTCCTATCACCTAGTACGTGTTTTTAACCTTTATTTTAATCAGATATAACCTCTAAGCCTGGAAATGGTAATGAGGGCAACGCTCTTAGAGTCCCTGATCCCGCCGTTGAGAACCATCATCACCGCTTTATCCGCCGTTATCATAGAGGTCTCAATCAATTCATCTTCATCGAGCTTCTTCGCCTTGGGCTCGCCA
>JAJZYL010000020.1 GCA_021798095.1 archaeon
CCGGAAGTTAAACCTATCGACGCCGTTGTGCTAGCAAAGTGCGCGAGCCTTTGTGAAGCAACGGTGCCGGCGATCATTCTAACCCTCTAAAGATATTAGTGATTTGTGGTAGGAGCTGTGAAACTCGAGTTAGCACGGGCTTCGTGGGCAACCCAGCAATGATAACAGCCTTGAAATGTATTCAACCAAGGTTATATATGCTTACCATGTTAGGTTCAGACTCTAGCCAAGCATGCAACAGGAAAAGACTCGGCAAATAGCTTGAAATCTACAAAGGGCTTGGGCTGCACTGGCCAAACTAACGCGTTACCAAAAGGAAATCAAAAGGACTAGATATGGCTGCAGTTCATACATATATGCGCAAAAATGCCCTGAAGAGGGTCGACATGGCGCTCATAACCTTCTTTGAAGGGAAGGCGAAGTATCAGCTCCTCAAGAAGCATGTTACAACCTTGATGCGCCAGTAGGCAAAACAGAAATGGATATGCAAGAACTGTGTTTAGCACAAGAGGATTTCATATATCCCTTACCGCTAATCTTTAAAGACAGGGGCTGTAACACATATGTACATGAAAATAGGAATTATAGGAATAGGTGAGCTAGGTTCGTCGCTGTTGAAAGGGCTCATTAACTCTGGAGTAAATACTGCTGAATTATGTATTTATGACAAGAACGCGAACAAGACGGCGGCATACTCGCGAACCGGTGTTTGTATAGCTAAGGACGCAGGTGAGGTGGTGGAGGATTCCACCGTAATAATGCTGGCGGTGAAACCAGTGGATTATGGTGCCGTGTTAAGTGAAATTGAAAAGAAACTTGATAACGCGAAAACGATAATTTCCTTCATGGCAGGAGTGAGCCTCAATGAACTTAATTCGCTTGCTAAGGCGAGATTGTTCAGGGCAATGCCCAATATAACATGCGCACAGAACGAATCCCCAATCCTGCTTTCATCCAGATCAGGCCAAGATACGGAGCAGGCTATAGATGTGCTCTCTAAGCTCGGCAAGGTGGTCATAATAAATGAACAATTAATGGATGGGTTAACGGTGCTTATAGGTAGTGGGCCGGCGCTCATAGCTAATATAATGGAATCATTCTATAGATTCGGAGTGATGAAGGGATTGACCCCCACCGATTCAAAGCTTCTTGTCAATCAATTATTCCTTGGCACCAGTAAATTGGCCCTTGAGATACCATATGGCGATATATTGGAAAAAATATCCACCCCAGGTGGCATTACAGCACGGGCACTGTTTGAGATGGAGAAAAGGGGGATAGGTGGGTCGATAATGGACTCAATGGATTCAACTTCAAATAGGTGATAGCTATTTAAATCTTGATCGTTGTCGTTAAACAAACAGTGATAATATTTATAAATTCCCTATTAAATGGTACTGACATCTCAGGTGATTAAATAAAAATGTCTGCAGTACAAACTCCATATGGACCGGTTTTACTTTTGAAGGAAGGAACTAGTGAAACGAAGGGGCACGATGCTATTAGAAACAACATACAGGCGGCGAAGATAATAACCGATATAATAAAATCATCGCTAGGGCCTCGCGGTATGGACAAGATGCTCGTGGATTCGATGGGTGACGTGACAATAACTAACGATGGAGCTACTATGTTAAAGCAGCTCGACGTTCAGCACCCGGCTGGTAAGATACTAGTTGAGATAGCCAAAGCCACTGATAACGAAGTTGGCGATGGGACCACCAGTGCGGTAGTTTTAGCGGGGGCCCTGCTAGAGCAGGCCGAAAAGCTTCTGGACAAGGGTATCCATCCTTCACAAATAGTTGATGGCTACAATTATGCTTCCACACTAGCCCTGGAGCAACTGGGCAAGTTGCAGATCAAGATCCAGGCCACGGACAGGGAATGGTTGCTTAAGCTGGCTAAAACTAGCATGCGGTCCAAGCTTATCAGCGAAGATAGCGAAGAGCTGGCGGCCGTAGTCGTGGATGCGGTAATGCAGGTAGCTACAAAGTCTGGTACAGCCTATAAGGTGGATATAGACAACGTTGGCACCATAAAGAAACAAGGAGCTTCAATAGCGGAGACAACCCTAATAAAGGGGCTTATAATCGATAAGGAAGTCGTTCACGGTGGTATGCCGAAGTCCATAAAGGATGCAAAGATAGCGCTTTTGAATTCGCCGCTTGAAATCGAGAAAACCGAGATCAGCGCAGAAATAAGGATATCCGACCCCACCAAGATGAAAGCCTTCCTAGATGAGGAGTCCCACATGTTAAAGGAGATGGTGGACAAATTGTCCAAGGTAGGTGCTAATGTAATCATGTGCCAGAAGGGGATAGATGATCTGGCCCAACATTATTTGGCCAAGGCCGGGATGTTGGCAGTAAGGAGGGTAAAGGAAAGCGATTTGACTCGATTGGCGAAGGCTACTGGCGGCAGGATTATCACTAATTTGGATGACCTTTCACCGGCCGATCTGGGGTATGCAGGTATCGTCGAAGAGAGAAAAATCGAGGACGACAAATGGGTGTTCGTAGAAAAGTGCAAAGAGCCTAAAGCCGTATCAATATTGATCAGGGGAGGTAGCCAGCGGGTGGTCGATGAAGCTGAAAGATCGCTCCATGATGCGATAATGGTGGTAAAGGACGCTATTGAAAAGCCGTCTGTAGTGGCTGGAGGCGGCGCACCCGAACAGGAACTGTCAATAAGAATTAAGGAGGAGTCAAAGAAAAGGGCGGGGCGTGAGCAGCTAGCAGCATCCGCGTTCGCCGATGCTATGGAATCTATTCCGCTGATGTTAGCTCAGAACGCTGGGATGGATCCGCTTGACACTCAGGTGGAATTGAGGGCGCAGCATGCAAAGGGAAGCATATGGGCAGGCGTAGATGTATATAACAATCGGATATTCGATATGGAAAAACTAGATGTATTTGAACCATTATCGGTGAAGGAACAGATTATCAAGGCAGCTACTGAGGCCGCAATAATGATCCTGCGCATCGACGACGTCATAGCATCGAAGGGTATGAAGATGCCACCTCCGGGAGCCGGTGGGGCACCCGGTGGATATGGAGGAATGCCCGGCGGCATGGGCGGCATGCCAGGCATGGAATAAGCCGATAGCTTTCCACCACCCTTATTTTTATTTTCCAAAATATTTTATTATATTGTGTAGCTAACTTGATAATTTCTGATTTCATTTCATAATTTTAATTATCATTTGATCTATTTATGATGCTCAGTTCCTTAGAGGATGGGCATTATGCCTAACTTGGCTGGGCCTTTAAAAGATAGCTGTGCGGACGTATCAAGAACTACCACCAGCTATCTATATAGATGGCAGCAATCTGATAAAACTTCACCGGTCGAGCCTATTTGAGAATAAATAACGATGTTACCATAGTCATCTGTTGATTGCCATATCATTGCCATTTGACAGCTCAGGCATGCAAGCGTAAGTTTCTGGTCTGAAACATGGAGAGCCATCCACCATGGCAGAACATCATATAGAAAGATTTAATAATGGATTTCAAGCACGCGTATAGAAATGAAAGGAGGAGCTGTTGGCGGCAATAACGGCCCTAAAAAAAATACTCAGTTTAGAATGGGCTTTGGAACTGCCATAGCTATTATAGGAGTCGCCATTATGATAGCTCTTACCATAATTATCAGGCTAATACCTGGCCGTTTCGGTTTTTATCTTAACGAATTTGACCCGTATTCCCATTATTATGCGACAAACATCATAGTGCAGGACGTACTGACGCACGGTTGGAGCGCATTTTTTAATTACTTTCATACCATAAGCTACAACTTCTGGTATCCATACGGAAGGAATTGGGCCATTACTGAGTATTCAGGCTTGGACTATCTGACGGCTGTACTGTACATTTTATTAAACTATGCACATTTATCCCTATCAGTATATCAGTTTGTAGCCATATTCCCCGTAATCATAGGTGCTCTGTTTGTAATCCCGATCTACTTTATTATCAAGGAGATGACGGGCAATAAATATATAGGAATCCTAGGAGGCTTCCTGATAGCTACCCTGCCCGGGTTAGTACTGAGGACCGATTTTGGGTGGTACACCGGTGATGGGTTTGCTCTGCTCTTCACGACAACCGCAATCATGTTCATAATTTATGCCTTTAACAGGCACAGCACCCGTTCCTACATCTACGCCATCCTGGCCGGTCTATTTGCTGGGTATGCAGAGACGATGTGGGGCGGCGCGATAAACCCGATTGGCGTAATAGCATTGGCTATGCTTGTTTCACCGTTTTTAGTGAGCCCCAGCAGGGAACTGCTTACGAAGCAAATAGGATATACGATACCTACGCTACTGGCCGCGATATTCCCGATCCCTGGGATAACATGGTTGCACAACCCAGTAGAGCTTATCATGTATCTTTCAATAGTGGTCTCGGCTATCCTCTACATAAACGTCAGGTATTTCAATATAAAGGCCGGGAGCTTCGCAAAGTACAGGATTGAGTATAAGATAGCCATGGCGGTTGGTATAATAGTGGTCTTGGCTGGGATCGCATATGTAATTCCCCATTACGTAAATGGCAGGTACCTTCAGGCTTTGGAGTTCTGGCTCAGGCTAAGCCCCTCAGCAGTATCGACGGTTGCCGAGCAGACGAGCGTTTCTGGCGTTCAGCTGCTCTATACCTATGGGATAGCTGCATTACTGGCAATAGTTGGGGGGTATTACACGCTAAAGGCAAAGCGCGTTGGGTCAGTCCTGCTTACCATCTTTCTGCTTTGGTCCTTGTACACTGGAAGCTCCTTCGCCGAGCTTGAGACATATCTATCTGTAGCATTCGCTATAATGGCGCCGATCGGGTTATACTATGTTGTAACTAACATAAGGATGCCGGACTGGGCATGGAAGTCAAAGGAAAGGAAGACTAACGTACGCGGGTTCAAGAGACATGCACGCATAATTACATATCAAAAGGTGGCGCTGGTAGTGGTGGTGATAGCGCTGATAGCCTTCCCAGCTTATGCAATGTGGATTCCTCAGAACGATGCTCCTACGACAGTCGTGACTTCATCCACCATACTTAACGGCAATGTACCGTCATGGATAGACGCGCTTCAATGGATGGCCAATTCCTCCAATACACCCCCTAATTCTGTGATGGTATCCTGGTGGGATTATGGTTACTGGATATCAGTGCTGGGTAACAGAACTACCGTAAATGATGGAGCCACAATAAATACCACGCAGATGGCCGTCGTGGCCTCCCTATTTCTCTCCAATGTTACTACAGCGGCTAAAATAATGGAAGCGCTCGGAGGGAACTACGTGGTCGTATTTGCGACAGGGATAGATCCTTATTATTATTACCGGGACCAGTACTTATACGGTTATCAGTTAAGCGGCAGCCTGCTTGGGGTTGGAGGCGATGAAAGCAAGGTGCCGGCTATGATCACTATAGCAAAGTCTCAGGAGCCCTTGAAGATAGGCAACATGGTCATCGACAATATCAATCAGTCCCTCTACATCAGCAACACGACAGGCACGCTGACCCCTTACTTCTATAATGATACCCTCCTAGGTCAACTTCTTCCATTGCAATGGGTGGGCTGGGGTTCCATAGATACAAGCAACGGACAACTTGTAGGCATTTCGCAAACTTACCAGTCAGGTTCACCTTACTTCCAGCTGCCGCTAACCCAGTACGGGATCACCTATAATACAAACAGCACTGGCCCGTTTACCTTGGCATACTCCTCCCCTATGTCTGAGGCGTCGGATGGAATCTGGGCTCAGGTGTTAATATATCATTTCAATTCCTCTGCGGTATATTAATACAGCCCTTCGCGTGATCATACCATCCCAAGGGAAATAAAGGCCGGAACGGTGGTCCTGTAACGCGCCATGAAAGAGGTTGGGATGGAAATATCAGAAATCACAGCTGTGGAGACGCCCACGGTGATGCATCAGAAGGTGTGAGCCCTGTGCCGTTGACTCAAGTTCTCTGCTTGCCGACTAACCCAAAGGGGGTAGCCATCAGGAAGGCTCATATGCGTTAGTAGTGGGATGATGTCGTGATAGGCCTAACGGGCCCGGTGGGATTTGAACCCACGACCGCCGGCTCCGAAGGCCAGCGCCCTATCCATCCTAGGCCACGGGCCCATTTTACTGGATTTATAACATCTATAAAATTACCATCCAGGTATTTAACTTGACGTTCCGATTTTGTTTATGGCCTTGAAGGGAGGCTTCAGAACCCCCTTTTCAGTTATAAACGCTGTAATCAAATCCGGGGGGGTTATATCGAAGGCGGGGTTAAATGTCTTGATCCCTCGCGGGGCCACCCTTTTTCCTCTTATATATTCAAGTTCAACCGACCCCCTTTCTTCAATCTTGGTGGTAGCTTCATTCCCCTCAAGATCTAGGGTTGACAGCGGCAAGGCCACATAAAATGGAATGCCGAACCGCTTTGCCAAGGTGGCTACCTGAAAGGTGCCTATCTTGTTTATGGTGTGGCCATCGTTAAATACGCGGTCGGCTCCTACGATGACCTTCTTGATCATCCCCCTTGACATAGTGTATCCCACAGCGGTGTCAGCTATTAGCGTTACATCAAATCCATCCTTTAGGAGTTCATAGGCGGTCAGGCGGGAACCCTGCATTACTGGCCTGGTTTCAGTTGCAAAAACCCTGAACTTCTTGCCTTTATCCTTTGCTATCCTCAGTGGGGCTAATGCCGTCCCGTAATCTACGGTAGCTAGGGCCCCCGCATTGCAGTGAGTTAGCACGGCGTCACCTTCGGATATGAGCGGTTCACCGTTAACGCCTATAAGCCTGGCATTATTCAACTCTTCATCGAAAATATTTTTCGCTTCCTCTAATGCAGCTCCTCTCGAGCCGTCAAGGGATGCCCGAAGGACCCTGTCTATGGCCCATGCCAGGTTAATGGCCGTAGGCCTAGCGCCCTTGAGCTTTTCCGCGGTCAAACGGTCGTCTTGGCTATTCCCGGTTATGTTCTGTGCTAACCCATACGCGCCCACTACGCCTATCAGGGGGGCCCCCCTAACCTTCAGCTCTCGTATCGCTGAAAAGGCATCATCTACTGACCTGACCTTTATCCACACTTCACGGGTAGGCAAAAGCCTCTGGTCGAGGACCGCTATGCTGTCCCCTTCAATTCTGATTGGCCTCATACTGCCTTTAATACCGGATACGGTGGTAAATATGCCTTTTTGTACAAGTCAAACATAGATATACAGATAAATGGCGGCCCAGTTATCTTAGACCGATGTCGGTCAACCAAAGGGAATTCCTACAGAGCGCGTTCAGGTGGTATTATTTTAATAGGCAGGCCGAAATCAAAATCCCTACTAGGTTTAGGGAACGAGAATTTGGATTCAGGGACTTCGATGGTAACATGAAAAGGCATATTTCGATAGCCGAAGAAAGGGAGTTGACCGCCCTGATAATACAAACCATACCTCGCTCAATTTATTCTTCATCTTCATATTACAGGTTTCCAGCGGCCCCCATGGATCAAAAGGGCTGGATTGAAGGGGACCTTATATTCGATCTTGATCTAAAGGAAGTTAACGCTCGGTGTAAAGTCAAACATGATTTTTGGATATGCGATGATTGTAAACTGGTGGGCAGGCTGCCGCCACCTCTCACATGTTCAAGGTGCGGTTCAAAGCGCATATCTAAGGTCGAATGGATCTGCGATGAATGCCTAGGTAAGATCAAGGGGCAGACCGTTTCTCTGATCCAGATGCTTCATGATGATTTTGGCATCAGGCACGATGAGCTTTCGGCATATTTTTCTGGAAACCACGGTTATCACATCTCTGTTAGTTCGACCCTCTACAGCAGCCTATCGTCCAGGGAACGTACAGAAATAGTCGATTACATAAGGTTAAACGGGTTTACGGGCAGTGGGCAGAGAGCTCCATCTTCGGCCCTAGCCATAAAGGTTGATCCTTCTGTCTCCATGGATGTGCACAGGATATTCAGGCTCCCCGGATCGCTGCATGATAAAAGCGGCCTGTCAAAGAAGGAGTGTGATGAACAGCTATCTGGAGATCCGTTTGATTCGGCGGTGGCCTTGCGTGAAGATCCGGTTAAGATCAGGATAACATATGCGCCTCAGATCAGACTAAAGGGTCAGGTTTTCGGGCCGTACAAGGATGAATCAAAAACCATCCCCACATATGCTGCGGTATACCTGATGCTAAAGGGGCTTGCTGTTGTTGAAGCTACATAAGGTAAGTTTTTAAGAACAACATTCCATTATAACCGGCATGAATGATATAACTGATGTGATGATAAACATACTTAACCGGGAGCTATCCGATGCCGGTTTAGGCGAAATCCCCCCCGACTTTTATGAAGCATTATCCATTAAGGTTAAGGAGCTTGTACTGCTGGAGACTACCAGCCCTTCAAGCGAAGGCGCGGAGGCCGTAACTGTATATCGCGACCTGGTCAACGGGCTGATGGAGGACCTGGTGGATATAAGGGTGAGGAAGGCGCTAAACCAAGCGATTTCAGGAAAGGATATTGTCAACCTGACAGAGGAGGAGAAGAGGGTTATTGAGCCAGTATACGAGCTGATCAGGCGGTCCCGCCTGTTAAAGGATGACATAAGACACGGGCTCACCGAGAGCCTGAGGGTGGCGCATTCCAAGCAGGAGCCTCATTATAGGTTAGTAAGGTTCATTGAGGCAACCGACAAGTTCATAGGGGCTGACCTTAAAGTTTATGGCCCCTTTGATAAGTCGGATGTGGCCGACGTGCCTAGGGATAACGCAAAAGTATTAATAGACAAAAATATAGCGATAGACGTCAGTGTGTTGGAATGAAATTACCAAAGGTTATAGTTACATATTGTCCAAGGTGCAAGGCCCATACGGAGCATACCCCCTCGATCTATAAGAAGGGGAAGGACAGGAAGACTTCCATGGGTGCAAGGTATCATGAAGAAATTAAACACGGTTACGGCGGCCAGAAGTATCCTGAGCTGGTCAGGACGTCGAAGACCACTAAAAAGCAGGTCATTAAATTGAAGTGTAAGAAATGTGGTTATACAGTAGTTAGGCCTGGCATAAGGATGCGCAAGATAGAGATAGTTGAAAAGTGATAATATGAAAAAATCAAAGTCCCTTATCGTCAGCCCGAAAAGCTCGTACCTGTTGATAAGATGTAAGAAGTGCGCAACAGAAAGGATAATATTTTCCCATTCGACTACGGCCATCAAGTGCGATGGGTGCGGGGAGGAACTGGTGGTCCCAAGCGGCGGCATGGCATCGATTAATGCAGATATAGTCAAGAGGCTTGATTAGGTCATGGAGCCCCCCAGTTTTCCCGATATCGGGGAAATAGTGGTGGTCACAGTAAGGAAGATAACGCAATTTGGCGCCTATCTTTCCCTAGACGAATACAATAACATGGAGGGGTTCTTACACATAAGCGAAATATCAACGGGGCTGATCAAGAACATAGACAGGTACATAAAGGAGAACCAGAAGCTGCCTCTAAAGGTTATACGGGTTAACAGGGCAAAGGGGGAAATAGATCTGTCGCTGAAACAGTTGACCAACGAAGAAAGAAAGGCCAAGCTGATGGAACTGAAAAAGGCGAAGAAGGCTGAAAGCATATTTTCCATGGTGAAAGCCAAGCTGGGGCTCAGCTCTGATGCCCAGCAGCTCAGGGTCATAGAGGACAACTTCGAAGGTCTATACGTGGCGCTGATGAAGCTAATAAAGGATGGACCGACTGCGTGGATTTCGATCGGTGTGGATCAGCCGTACGCGGAGGCCGCATATGAAATAGCTATGGAACGAATAAAACCTTCCCTGGTGGAGGTCGATACGATCATGGAGGTCTCAAGCTCGAAACCGAACGGGATGGAAGTGGTTAAGAAGGCATTGCTGAATACACAGGGGCAGATTGGGAAGAGTAACCTCCTTATCAAATATTTAGGAGCGCCGAAGTACAAGGTCGTTGCATATGGGGACAACTATAAGGAAGCTGAGAAAAGGTTGAACAGGGCCTTGGCCATCATGGAAAAGGAGATCAAGGGCAACGGACAGGTCAAATTTATTACGAAATGACTGACTAGAGGGTAGTTGTGCGGCGGTTTTATTTATGACAAAATATCTAAAGGTGTGCCCATCCTGCAGAACATACACCATGAAAGATATCTGCCCCAAGTGTGGCTCCAAGACCGTCTCAGCCCATCCGCCACCGTTCTCCCCCGACGATAAATACTATCTGCTGCGTAAGAGAAATTAACTAAGAACTGGAAAGTCGCTTGGAAGCGTTGATCAGCCTTGTTATCGCATCGAACGCCCTTCCGGCGTCCTCATCCTTTACTATGAGCACCGTGTCCGTATAGCAGCTCGTAGTATCTTCTACGTTTATCTTGGCGTTGGAGACGGATGAATAAATGGATTCAAGACAGCCGGGGGTCCTTATTATAGCAGCGGGGCTGTGAACTGTTATTGCGGTCAATTCCCCCTTTTTGTCGACTATGTTGGCCGTTCTGAGGGCAGCCTTGATACGCTCATATATCGATACATCAAAAATTATGGTCGTGTTGTTCAGCGTCTTTGACAGGATCACCAGGTCCTCGTCATATCTCTTAAGGCTCTCCAGCAACGATCCCATGTCCTCCACCCCCTTTCCAAGCACCACCTTTGCTACGCTGGTCCTCAGCATGACAGAGCTCTTCGACAGCACCTGATAAACCGGCTCCCTCACCGTGGAGGCCCTGATTTTATACCGTTTTAAGGCTGAAACTATGGCCTCAACGGAGGCCTCAGGCCTAGTCCCTGATAGTCGTTCCCTTATAAGGCGTGCCACTCCGCTGAGGTTCGCATATCCGCCTATTATGGACGCTTCTATGGCGTCATCAGATGATACCACCTCTCCGACCAATTTATTGATAGATTGGTCATTTTTGGTCATTTTAATCATATTTGGACAGATTTAGGCCAAAAACTATTTAAACATTTCTTAGGGAGCGAAACTGAAATGGTAAAGAAAATTGTGCTCGCCTATTCGGGCGGGCTGGACACATCCGTGGCGATCAAGTGGCTGGCGGAGGAGTATTCCTCTTCGGTCATTACGGTGACCGTCAACCTGGGCCAGTTTGAAGACCTTGAGGAGATAGGCAAAAGGGCCTATAAAACGGGGGCGATAAAGCATTATAGCATAGACGCGCTGGACGAATTCTCAACTGATTTTATAGCTCCTGAGATAGCATCAAATGGGCTATATGAAGGGAAGTATCCGCTGGCCACTGCGCTGGCGAGGCCCCTCATAGCAAAGAAGATGGTGGAAGTGGCCAAAAAGGAGGGCGCTGATATGGTGGCGCACGGCAGCACCGGAAAGGGCAATGACCAGGTGCGCTTTGACGTAACCATCAAGGCGCTAGCACCAAACATAAAGGTCATCGCGCCCGTTAGGGAGTGGGATATGAACCGCAGCATGGAGATCGAGTACGCCAAGAAAAAGGAGATACCGGTTTCCATAAAGAAGAGTGAGTTTAGCATCGACGAAAACCTGTGGGGTAGGTCTGCGGAAAGCGGTAGGCTTGAAGATCCGATGACCGAGCCGCCCGAGGAAGCGTTTGGGTGGACGAAGTCGCCTCTTGATGCGCCGGATAAGCCAGCATATATCGATTTGGAGTTCAAGGGTGGGCTGCCAGTTGCAATGAACGGAAAGGCGATGAAACTTTCAAGCTTGATCACCGCATTGAACAGGTTGGCTGGAGAGCACGGTATCGGTAGGATAGATCATATAGAGGACAGGCTGGTGGGCATCAAGTCAAGGGAGGTCTACGAAGCACCCGCTGCATCTGTGATCCTTGAAGCTCACAGGGACCTTGAAAAGCTGACCCTCCCCAAGTCCATACTAAACTTTAAGGCTATAGTGGATAGTACGTGGGCCAGGCTCATATATGAAGGGCTATGGGTTGATCCGCTTAGACAATCCCTGGAGGCCTTTACCATGAGCACACAGCGATATGTAAACGGAAGCGTAAGGATCAAGCTGTACAAGGGGGGCATGAGGGTGGTTGGACGTTCATCCAAGAACTCCCTTTATCTCAGCAACCTTGCGACGTACGGCACCGGTTCCACCTTCGATCAGAAGGCCGCCATTGGTTTCATAGAGATCTGGGGGCTGCAGGCGCGCACTGCCAAGTTGATAATGGATGGACAATAAGAAGGACCTTCTTAGGGGGGATAGGCTGGCAGGGATGGACGATCTAGCCCTGCGGCTCACTTCGTCAGTTCAGTCAGACTCGAAAATAGCTAAGGCCATTGTGTTGATAAACCTGGCTCATGTATCACTTCTCGAAAGATCTGGGGCTATAGATAGAAAAACGCGCGCAATAATAAGCGAAGCCCTTTCAAAGGCATATAATGGCTACAGGATTGATTATCGACTGGAGGACGTTCATATGAACCTTGAAATGGCCGTCAAGGAGTCGGTTGGCGAAAAGGCCGGGTTCCTGGGGCTGGGAAAGAGCAGAAACGACCAGGTGGTCACAGCCATTCGCATGGTGGTCAAGGAGGAGCTGTTAGAAACCGTCAGAGAATTGGGTTCCCTCATATCCACTTTTCTGGATACTTCTGCGTTACACAAAAATACGTTCATGATCGGGATGACGCATTTGCAGCCGGCTCAGCCTAGCACCGTCGCACATTGGCTGTTGTGTTATACAGGCGCCCTTCTAAGGGACCTTAGGAGGCTCAGGGAAGCATATCAGAGCTCTGATGCCTCCCCCATGGGGGCGGCAGCCCTGGCCGGTTCTACGGTGTATATCGACAGAGCAGCGGAAGCGCTAATGCTCGGGTTTTCAGGTCTGGTGGAAAACACCATGGATTCAGTAAGTTCACGGGATTTTATAGCGGATGCGCTTTATGCGCTAGCGTCAACCGCGGTGGACATCAGCAGGATAGCCTCGGATGTTATGTATTTGTCTTCGACGGGCCTTATAAGGATAGCCGACGAATATGTTTCCACCAGCAGCATAATGCCGCAGAAGAGAAACGCAGTCGTTGCGGAGATCATCAGGGCAAAGACTGCCGTTATAATGTCCAATCTGGAGTCCTCCATGGAGATAATGCGTGGCCTTAACCAGACGTATAATCTGGACCTTCAGGAGATAACCCCTCGTCTTTGGGGGTCCATGGAAGAAATCAAGCCCATCATAAAGGTGGTTGGGCCCATGATAGCTTCCGTAAAGTATGATGAAGCCGCGATGATCAGCGCGGCATCAACATCGCAGGTAACTGCCAGCGATGTCGCAGAATGGTTGTCGACGAGGTATGGTATCCCATTCAGGTCCGCTCACCAACTTGTCGGG
>JAJZYL010000021.1 GCA_021798095.1 archaeon
CCTTATCTACATCGGCCACCGTCATCGCCTCCGCGTACATATATTTCAGTATGTCATCCTCGGGCACGCCGTAGACCATCATGAGCCTGGTCAGGAGCTCGTGCGACTTCTTGAAATCTCCGTCCAGCGCCAGTTTTGACAGCTCCCTGATCTCCTTTGTACGAGAGATGCCGGATATGGACCTTACATTTTCTGTGCTTACTTCCCCCACCGCAGCCGCCGCTTGAAGCTGATTTATGGCCAGCCTTAGGTCGCCACCGCTCAGTTCGTATATCAGCCCAAGCGCAGCAACATCATATTTAGCGCCTTCATTTTTACATATGAATTCTAGCCTCTTTACCATATCCCCCTTTTCGATCTTCCTGAACCTGAAGATTGCACACCTGCTCTGGATTGGCTCTATTATGGAGCTGGAGTAGTTTGCTATTATTATGAACCTTGAGTGCGCCGAGGACTCCTCCATTATCCTGCGAAGGGCCGTCTGGGCTGATGATGTCATTTCATCACCCTCATCCAATATGATGAGCCTGAACGGGATACCCTTAACCCTGTCCGCGAACATCGTAAAGGTCTTGATCCTTTCCCTTACAACGTCTATACCCCGCTCATCAGAGGCGTTCAGTTCCAGCGTATAATTTCTCCATATGTCCCCCATAAGCTGTTTTGCCAGGCATATGGCAGTTGTAGTCTTGCCGGTGCCAGGCGGGCCCGCAAAGAGGAGATGCGGCATATCCTCCGGTTTTTTAAGGAGACCGTTGAGCCGCTCTACTATATCGCCCTGATCCAGAAGCTCCGAGAGCTTGAGGGGCCTGTACTTTTCCACCCACATTACCTCCTGAGACATCCCTATCCGGCATGAATAACTTCCAGCCTATTAATAAGTTATTGGAGGCGATCGAGGCCGGTGATCATTAGATCATCGAACATGGCATGAACATAACTCAATATAAGATCTAGGCCGCATATTCCTGCGACGCCCTTATTACCCCCCTATGTATATCTGCACCAGTTTGGACATAAGGGGGAGGACCGCGCTAATAACCGGTGCATCAAGGAGGATAGGGGGGGCAATAGCTACACGAATGGCCAAGGATGGTGCAGACATCATTCTCCATTACATGTCATCGGCTGATGAGGCGGCCTCCTTGCGTGAGGATCTGATCAATAAGGGGGTCAGGGCGACCCTGTTGAAGGCGGACCTTTCTACGCCCGAAGGGATAGATCATGTCCTTTCCTTTTCTAAGAACTATGGCAGGGATATAGACGTGCTCATAAATAACGCGTCCATCTTCAAAAAGGCTACAGCGTGGAAGGATGAAGATATACCTTCAATGGCACCGATCCTTCAGGCCAATGCGCTGGCACCCTACCTGTTGACAGTGGGCCTGGCTGAGGGTGCAGGGCTCAAGAGGGCAATCAACATAACTGATGCCTGTGCGTGGCTACAGCGCAGGAAGGGTTACGCCTATTCCCTTAGCAAGGACCTCCTGACGCATATAACCTACGCCCTGGCGCTGGACCTGGCCCCCCGCGTAACCGTAAACGCCGTGGCCCCTGGCCCCATCCTTCCGCCTCAGGGAAAGGATTACAAATATCTGGACAGGGTGGCCGGGGCCGTCCCTCTGAAGGTCCGCGGTGGCCCAGCCGATGTAGTTAACGCCATCATGTTTCTGTTGGCCAGTGATTATATAACGGGACAGGTCATATATGTGGATGGTGGAGCTCACCTGTTGAAGGAGGGCATAATCTAATTGATATCCAGGATAGTGATCAGGGATCTAAGCCTCTATTGTGTAATCGGTGACAACGAGTGGGAAAGGGGGATAAAGCAGAATGTAATGGTAACTATTGAACTGTGGGTGAACGTCGATAGGGCGTTGGTGAGCGATCAGATAGCCGACACCGTAAACTACAAGAAGCTTAAGGATAAGGTAGTAAGGGTCGTGGAAAGCTCCTCAAACAGGTTGCTGGAGGCCCTTGCGTACAGTATAGCGAAGATATGCCTGGCTGAAGAGAGGGTCGAGAAGGTAAAGGTTACAGTCGACAAGCCTGGCGCACTTAGCTACGCTAGGAGCGTGGCCTTCGAGCTGGAAATGGGCAGGTAAACGGTGAAAATTGCCCGCCTGCTTCCTATCGTTAGGCTCGAACGTCAGCCCCAGGGAGAACCTGCTCAAAGCTGTCAGGGCGCTTGGCTCCCGGCTTAAGGTGACCGCCATTTCCACCGTCTACCTTACAGAGCCAGTAGGCATGAAGAATTCAACGGCGTTCTACAACTGCGTTGTAAAAGCCGAGAGCGATCACGATCCATATTTTTTGAAAACTTCCATACTGCGCGATCTGGAAGGCTCGCTTGGAAGGGTCAGGTCTACAGACAGGTATTCGGATAGGGTCATCGATATAGATCTGCTGCTCTACGGGCAGATGGTAATAGATGAACTGAAAGTGCCCGACCCTGACATATTTGTAAGGCCCTATCTGGCGTCCTGCATCTGTGAATTGGATGGGAACCTGGTAATCCCTGGCTCAGGCGTCCGGATCTGCAGTATAGCCAAGGAGCTTGGGTCGGCAGGCATGAAACCGTTGCTGTTGTTTACAAAGGACATGAAGAGGGAGGCCGGCTTATCTTAGCGTAACATCTCCTTGAGATCACGGTAGCTGGACCATCCGGACGCAGAGGCGTTGAAATTATGTATGCTCTCCTCGCTTACCACAGATATGTATACACGAGTATTCTTGTCCAGATCAGGATATCTGGTCATAAATTCCTTCGCTATTGATCTGTATATATCTTCAACGAATTTCGGGTTCTTCAGGGCCGAATATATCACGAATCCCTCATCCGCCCTCTTCAGCACACTATGGGTTGAGCCGCTCATTGACTCGGATACCGCCGTCAGTAACTGTGGAATGGTGATCCTATTTTCTCCCTGCAGGCTGATCAAAAGAGTAGCTCTGGCCCTCTGCATATGGGTAGGCATAAGGCCTGCAGTTTCGGGCCCATGGTCAAGTGCAGACCTCATAAGCTCTGCGCCACATGGACAGGTAGAGATGCCGGTGATTGTAACACCTATACTCCTAAGCAGCGCGCTTCTGGTCATCACCGCGCCAACCTTCACTCTGAAGTGTTCATGAGACTGAAGCCCGCTAATGGGCGAGGATGAGGCCAGGTACCCGTCTGCGCTAATCCTTATTCTGCTCTTCGTTGAATATTCATGGAGCTCCAGCAGCCTTTTCGCCATCGATGGGGCAAGCTCTTCAAGGCCGTCTTTGCCATCACCTATGTAGTCCGTAACCCCAATCATAGTCCTTGACATGTTGATGCCCCTCTGATATGGAGGCAGGTCAACCATTACTGACACGCGCCCAGAAGAATATATCACGGGGGGCCTTGAGAAGGAGTTCAGCGGTATATATATTCCCCTGAACCCCACGCGGTCTATTGCCATCGGTACTACAGGTTTCTCATATTGCACATCTTTGGACCTAGCCGATACGGCCTTCCATTTTTCCTTGTCATTCATATACGAGATAATCGTCCGCCGTTCTGTTTATAAAGATGCTGAGGATTTTAGGGGAAGCGACAAAACCCGGATGTAATACTATCTGCGAACAATACAGCCTGTAAGGCTGGTTATGTCTCAATTACCCCTGGGATACACTTCAGGTGGAACATAAAGCGGATGTTAGCCATGTATCTTTGGAGCAGGGAACGAGTTCTCCGCTGGCTGACGAACCCTCAGGGGATACCCGCAGGAAGGCCAACGCGCTTTAGCGTAATAAGATGTCACGTCCATATCGATGAAAACTTGGCCTAAGGCTCCCTATGCCGGCAACCGTCGCGAATCATTATATATGCTTATATATGACAATGTCAAAGGTGTGACGATTAAATTTGCCGAAAGATAGAATGGCCATTATAGTCTTTTCAGGGACCGTAGATAAGCTGATGCCTGTAGGTGTACTAACGTCGGGGGCGGTCGCTATGGATATGGATGTGGACCTGTTCTTCACGTTCTGGGGCCTTACCGCCATCAGAAAGGATACTGTTGATGCAAACTCGAGGTTCAGCAAGGATTTCGAGGATATGGGTGCGACACTGTCGCAGCTAATGAAGCAAAAGCAGGTTCCCAGATGGAGCGACATGGTGCGCAACGCGAAGAAGCTTGGGAACGTCAGGGTGCACGCCTGTTCCATGACCTATGATCTGATGGGCATGAAGAAGGAGGAACTTGACGATATGGTGGATGATATAATAGCCGTGGGCGAGTTCATCGATAGGGCGAGGGATGCCAAGATAACCCTCTTTATTTAGGGTGTTCATGATGAGCGGTCAGGATAAGGTAGTTGATGCGAGGGGGAATTATTGCCCCATGCCGCTGATGAAGCTCGTGGAGGCTATGAAGGAAGTGGATATTGGACGAACAGTAGAGGTGTGGTCCAGCGACAGCGGGTCCCAGAGGGATATTTCAAGGTGGGCTGAAAAGATGGGGCATGAAGTTGTGGCCGTGAACCATGAACAGGGTTACGATAGGATCAAGGTTAGAAGAAGGAAATAGTATCGTGGGTTAGTCAATGTGAATGGGCATGTCCGAATTTACGCCTGCGGAAACACCAACGGCTGGGCATCAGATGGATGTCAGTCATGTTCCAATGAAACAGGAAACGAGTCCCCATGCTGCCGGCTGACTCAAACAGGAGGATAGCGGCATAAGCTTACGAGCTTTAGCGTGAAAGGATGTCACTTGCCCTGTTCGATGAAGCTTCTAAGGATCCTCTTAACCCTTAACATGGTGCTCAGCCTAACGAACTCATCCGGGGCATGTATGTTACTGTCATAATCTATCACGCCGATCCCCAGCGTCGGTATCCCCATTTTGTATGTGTATTTACCATCATTACCCCCCAGCTCACCTACACATCCCTTCCTGCATCCATATGATTCAGCCACTCCTATGAACCTTTTTACCAGGGCATTGTCTGGGTTCGTTAGATAGTTCCCGCCACCCCTTACGGACGTTAATTCCACGCCGATCGCTCCGCCTCTATTTACAGCTGCCACCGTGGCGTTTAGCTCAGCGATGGCCTCCTTAACATCTTCCTCCGGCAGGAGCCTCATGTCGAACGTTATAGTTACATCGGGGGGTATTATGTTGGTTGTAAACCCGCCCCTGATTATAGTTGGGGAGAACCTACCCCAGACCCTTCTGTGGGGGTAGCCCGGGGGGAGGGGCAGCGATGAACGCTTCCGCTCCCTCCTCCTAGCTAGCCCCTCGAGCGCCCTTATCACCCGTGGAAGTTCGTATATGGGGTTTTTTGCAAGGTGGGGATATCCGGCGTGCCCCTGTCGCCCCCTTATTATGATGTCGCCGTTGATTATCCCGCTCGCACCACACGAAACTACCTCACTTTCGGAGTCCACGATTATCGCTAGATCTGGCATGGGGTTTAATCTGGTCACAAGATCGCCAAGCCCCAGCGCTCCTCCCACCTCCTCATCAGCCGTGAAACAGAAAGTTAAGCCGTTTCTAATCTTCATTTCCCCCATTGATCTGAGCAGGCCCAGCAGGACGGCCACCGCCCCCTTGTCATCTGCAGCCCCTCTCCCGAACAGCTTATCCCCAACTTTGGTCAGCGTAAGAGGGTCCGTCCTCCAGCCGGGCCCTGCGGGCACCGTATCATAATGAGCAGCGAACATGGTTGCCGGCTTCGGGCCACCCACTTCAACCTTTACGTTGGGCCTTGGTCCTTCCCCCTGACTGTACACCAATTTAGCCCGCTGGCCCATCCTTTCTGCTTCCTCGATTATGAACCTCGCGCATTCTTCATACCCTTTAATGTTTGACTGTTCAGAGTTTATTGAAGTCAGCGTCCCCAGCACCCGCTCTTCATATTCCAACAGACCATTCATGGTCTTTTTCAATTCAATGGATATTTAAGTTGCGCGAACCGCAACCCTTTCAAGCGTAGCTGATGATCTCTTGTATCCTGTTCTGGGCCTATCTATTACGCGTCATGGTCAGTGATGAGCTAACGCGCCAAAACAGGAATAAGCCCGCCGCCCATTGCGCTCACGCCTTAAAATGGCAGCTAAGAAAAGGATATAACTATGGCACCCGGCTCATGATTTCTATGAAGATCAAGCTGGGGTCGTGGGTAAGCCTCCCAAGGTTATCATCGCAGGGGTTCAGGTCGCTCATGTCTGCCGGTGTTATGTACAAGACCGGCTCTGGCTTCCTGATCGGCAGGAACCTGGACTTGGTAAACATCAAGAGGATCCTCGAGTCTGAGCTTAAGGACGGCGTCTATTATGTGTTCAGCTGTGCAGTGTGCGGAAGGGATTCAGACTGCAGCACGTGCGAATACAAGTTCAGCTGCTCGGTGGAAAAGGTGGGTGGGAAATGTATATGCGGTCCATGCGCCGACGAAATTTCAGTGGAGAGGCTCTGGTCAATTGCTGGAGATATCGTTTAGACAGGGTGCTGTGGACGACCTCCTGAAATACGCAAAGGGTATGTCACCCTTGGAGGCAGTGGCCTTCCTGCTGGGTGTGGCCAAGGGCGATCAGCATTCCGTAAGCGAAATCATGGCCGTGAATAACGCGGACAAATCGGCCGTGAGCTTCTCCGTAGCCCCGCAGGAGCTGTATGACGTGTATGCTCTAGCTGAAAAGGCTGGGCTCTCGATTGTAGGGCTTTTCCATTCCCATCCGGCGCCTCCATATCCGTCGACTATCGATAAGAACTTCATGAAGATGAACCCTTTTGTGTGGGTCATCGCGTCATCCATCGACTGGCGCATCGAGGCATTCATCCTTACCGGTTCCCACATCGCCCCCGTCAAAATAGTCCGTGGATAGGTACTTCATCCCGTTATCGGCCAGTATGGCAAGGACGTTCTTCCCGTTCCCGAGCTCTCTGGCCAGTTTCTTGGCTATGCATAGGGTGGCAGCTGAACTGATGCCAACCAGGAGGCCCTCCTTTGATGCGACCTCCCTGATCATCCTTACGATCCTCTTCTTGTCGTCTTCACCTATTCTATATATCCTGTCAAAGCGACTTTGGGAATAGACCTTTGATGGATTCCTTTCCTCTGGATTCCTGAGGCCAGGGATCTTGAAAGAGGGCTCCGGATATACGCCGACCATCATTATAGATGGATCACGCGCCTTCAGCCTCATCGATAGGCCCACACCTGTCCCGCCGGTCCCGACGCCGGTGACTATGGCGTTGACCGAATCGCCCATCTGCTCCTGTATCTCCCTGGCTGTCGTTTCATAGTGTGCCATATAGTTTGCAGGATCAGAGAACTGATCAAAGGGCACATATAGCTCCGGCCTTTCCCTGACCATCCTGTTCTTCAGGTCTATAGCTCCGGCGGTTCCCTCGCTGGCCGGGCTCAGCATGAGCTGCGCCCCATAGGTGGACATGATCTTCCTCCTTTCAATGCTTCCGTTCTCAGGCATTATGATGACGACCTTATAGCCATATACTGCGGCCACCATGGCGAGCGCTATGCCGGTGTTGCCAGAGGTCGCCTCAATTATCATCCTGTCCTTGGAGAGCTTGCCGCTTTCCAGCGCCTTCTGGAACATCTTGAGCACTATCCTGTCCTTTATCGAGCCGCCTATATTGAACCATTCCAGCTTCGCGTATATGGTTGCGGTACCGGGGGAAGATATTCGATTAAGCTTGACTATAGGCGTGTTGCCTATAAGGGTAAGTATATTCTCATGCACCCCAAATTTGGTCTCCGAAACCGCGTTCATATCCATCTTATTTAAATATAGCGATGATTTCAGTTTTCGAAGATCACGTTCTTATCCCTTATAAACGTGCCCAAACTGAGGTCCCTTGTAGCTTCATCTATTTGCTCCTGGGTGTTCATAACTATGGGACCATACCAGCGTATTGGTTGGTGAAGCGGCTTTCCTGAAAGGACAAGGAACCTTGCACGCTCATCCTTGGTCACCAACCTGACCGCGTCCCCCTCCTGCGAAAATACGGCGGCCTGACCTGGGTTAACGACGTTCGAATCAGCTGGTTCCACATAGCCACCCCCGGTGACCATGTATATGAGCGAACTATATCCCCGCTTTACAGTGAAACTGAACTCGGATTCCTCGGGCAACAGGACGTCCAAATATGTGGGATCAAGCCCATACGCATTTCCGACAGGGCCGCTCGCGCCACCATACTGGCCTGAGATCACCTTCACGATCGCTCCTCCGTCCATTTCCAGCCGTGGCGCCTGTTTTTCGCCGATATCCCTGTAGGTTGGGGTGGTCATCTTGTGCCTTGCCGGAAGGTTGACCCACAACTGGAAGCCTGAGACGTTTGTGGGCAGCCCGTTGGATCTGAGGAGCTCGTCCGGGTCGGTTTCATCCAGAGGGCGCGGCATCTCCTGATGGAAGATGCCGCTCCCCGCGGTCATCCATTGCAGGTCATTAGTGCGGATCACCCCCCTATGGCCCTCGCTATCTTCGTGTAATACCTTCCCAGCTAGAAGGTAAGTTACCGTCTCGATTCCCCTGTGGGGGTGCCATGGAAATCCCTTCTCATAATCCTCTACGCGCGATGATCCGAAATGGTCCAAAAGCAAAAAGGGATCGGTCATGCTTGCCGTGGCGTATCCTCCGAACACACGCTTCAGCTTTACCCCTGCTCCATCCTCGGTATCCACACCAGTGAAGACCTGGATAGGCCTTTTAAAATGAGTTCCATAATTAATATCAGTCAATTTTCCTCTTCTATCTTCTTTTTGTAGGCCGGTTTCTTATACATTATCCAGAAATCGCGATTGGCCTCTGCGCTGGCAAGTGCTACGGCGCAGAACATATTGCAAGCTGGCTACAGGCCCCAACGCTTTAGTTTAGCCTTATAGATTCCCCTATCTGTGGCCCTACGGCTATCCTTCCCCTGTACATCCTGTTCAGGCTTTCCACCAGATTGTCCACCTTCCTCCTTTCCCCATGAGCCACTATCACCCTCTGAGCCCTGCCCCTGAACTTGGCCAGGAAGCTCATAAGCTGGTTATAATCGCTGTGCCCGCTGAACCCCTCTATCTTCTGGGTCACGCAGTTGACGTCCACCACGTTTATCTTCCCTTCGTTCCCCATGGTGCTGATCTGCTTGGCGCCGTCCAGCACCCGCCTTCCTATCGTGCCGGCAACCTGATAGGAAACAAATAGGATCTTGTTCTTTGGATCACCGGCGAGCTCCTTGAAGTACACCACCGATGGTCCGCCTTCGAACATCCCCGAGGTCGCCATGATTATGGCCGGGCCCATAGCGAAGACCTCCTCCCTATCATTGGGGTGTTCTATGACCGTTATGTAATTTGATAGAAACGGGTTTTCCCCGTTGTGGATGATCTGATCCCTTATGCCCCTTTCAAGGTAATCGGGGTAAAGCAGGTGGAGCCCCGTGGCCTCCGTTATCATCCCTTCAATGAACACGGGGGCCTCAATCAGCTCCTTCTTCTTCAGGTAGTCGTTAAGGACCAGCAGCATCTCCTGAGCGCGCCCAACCCCCGGGACAGGAATGAGCACCTTTCCGCCTGCCTTGAGCGTCGAATTTATCGACGATACGAACTCCCCCTCGGATACCGGCCTGGGTGGCATGATGTCCCCCCTTCCTCCGTACGTCGATTCTGTTATCACCGTTTCGACGCGGGGGTATTGATAGTTGGCCGGAGGGAAGAGCCTAGAGCGGTCGAACTTGTAATCACCTGTATAGACAATGTTGTGGACCCCCTGGCCTATGTGCAGGTGTACGACGGCTGAGCCCAGTATATGGCCGGCATTTGACATGGTGAGCTTGATATCCGGTGAAATGTCTGTCACTGAGCCATAGGGAAGCGTGATGCAGTGCTTTATGAACTCCCTGACATTTTGCATATCATAGAACGGCTTACCGCCCTCGGCCTGAGATACCTTGATGGCGTCCATCAGGAGCATGGTGCTTAAGGTCAGAGTAGGCTCTGTACAGTAGACCGGCCCGTCATAGCCATATTTGAAGAGTGCCGGCACAAAGCCTGAGTGATCCAGATGCGCGTGGCTGAGTATCACGGCATCCAGATCCTCGAGGCGAAAATCGATCAGGTCGAACCTCGGATACCTTTCGTCCGGTGTCCTTGCGCCCAGGTTTACGCCGCAGTCCATCAACACCTTGCTTTCGTTGGTTTCTATAAGTATGGATGATCTGCCGACCTCCCTGAATCCGCCTAGAAATGATGCCTTGACTTCGTTGCTCAGAACAAGCCTTTCCCTGAAGACCCTTTCGCCCAGCCCCCTGAGGAACTGCAGTCTCTCCGTCTCATTCGTCTTGAGTATGTACTGCATCTCCTGCAGCACCTGAGAATTGAGCGGGAAGTGCCTCCTTATCCTGACCTTCCACCCCAGGTCGTTCATCACCTGCTCCACCTTCCCCCTTATCTCGCCCTCCACTACGGAGGTATCCTTCAGATCTATGATGACTTCTCCAAATATACCATCGAAGGCTATGCCGACAAGCCCTGCCTCCTTTGGGATCAGCTTGACCAGGAAGTCCCTCGAATACTCCTCCCCCTTCCTGTACGTTTCATCGGCCTTAACTATGACCCTCTTCCTTAACGTATTGACTATTTCGCCGATAGTATAGGGGTTCTCCATGAAGTATGAAGGGTTTTTTGTATAGATGGCAACCCTTGGCCCTTCGTATTCTATCCTGGTGACCTCTGCCTTACTTGGCAGTAGCTGCAGCACTTCCGCTGCTATATTTTGTCCGGAGAACTCATTTCCCAATTTAATTCTGCTGGATGGATTTAAGGTAACCGTGTTTTTCGTCGTCGGTTAGCTCCCTGAATCCCTCCTTGTCAGCAACGGCCACGTTAAAGCTGTTCCCTGTGGCCGAATCCCTCTTCATGGCTGCTGTGACGGCCCTTATGATCAGCCTTATGCAGTCATCCAAGGGCAGGCCCTCCCTGTAATCACCGTCGATTACGCCTAGGCCTATCGGAGAACCGCTACCGGTTCCAGAAACGGTTTCCTTTGTTATTGAACCGAAGAAGTCAACCATGTACAGGCTCGGTCCGGTCTGGTCGAACCCCCCTATGAGGCTTTCAACGATAAGCGGAGTTCCCCTGTTGTAGAAGAAGACGTTGCTTGCAAGCCTCGCTACGGCCGATATAGGCATGGGTTTCCCCCTCTCCAGCTTGTACGACCTGATGTTATATTTCATTATATCTATTATATCCTGCGCGTCGGCCACAACCCCCGCAATGGTCATCCCAACATGGTCATCCAGCTGGTACATCTTTTTGCCGTTAGTATTAGCTATGAAGTACCCCGCTGTGACCCTGGTATCCGTAGCGAGCACTACCCCATCCTTGGCGACCATTCCCAGAGTTGTGGTCCCTGTCTTCTTGATAACTTCTTCTATATTCAATATAAGATCATCATTAGTAAAACATCGATGGGTTGGACCAGCCGGTAAATAAGCTTTCGTATAGTTTTTGTTGGCCTCCCTTCGATCACATTAAAGTCTAACAATAGATCATTTCAGGGTGGTCAGCGGCCCGCGTTCTTAAACTGCACAAGCAGCTCCCTTTGCCTGGAGTTCAGCGACCTTGGGATGCTGACGTTAATGGTTACATACAGGTTCCCCTTTCCGAAGCCGTTAACCTTTGGCAGGCCTTTGCCCTTTAATCGCATCATGCTTCCGTGTTGTGTGCCTTCTGGCACCTTCAGCTCTATCCTTTCCCCGTTCACCCCATTCAGATAGACGGTGGTCCCCAGCACCGCGTCCACGAAGTCAAGGTCCATGCTGGCATAGAGGTCCGGGCCCTCTCTCCTGAAACCAGGCTGAGGCAGTGTATGGACTATCACGTACAGGTCGCCGTTCCTTCCGTTTACATAGTTCCCCTCCCCTTTGACCCTTAATTCATCGCCGTCATCTATCCCCGCTGGGATCCTTACCTTTAGCCTCTCACTTGAACGCATGTGGCCGCTGCCGTGACACGTTGGACAGGGGGTGCCGATGATCCTGCCGCTGCCGTGACACCGCGGGCAGGGCTCGATCCTGACGAAGCTGGCGAAGCCCATGCTCTGGACCTTTCTTACCTGGCCGGTCCCGTTGCATGTGGGAC
>JAJZYL010000022.1 GCA_021798095.1 archaeon
TCCACGCATACGAATAACAGCCTGGCCCCCATGACGGCATTTGCTTTATTCTGTTATTTATAAGCGAGTAAGTTTCAGCAACCGAAGTAATTACAGAAGCTCAAAGCATAGCACATACTTCTGGCCTGTCGCAGCTTTTAGGTTTATTACATAGACGTTTAATGAAAACAAGGGGTTAAATGGAAAGCCCGATAGACAGCCCCATGGTATATTGGAAGGAACTTCGTTGGCGTAACGATAAGGTTAAACCGGCTGCCCAAATGGCCCCCAGTGTAGTTTTTCAAAGCTCTATGATTACACTGACTTCAGGAATGTCTCATCTTCGTTGACGGTATTCAGAGTGTATGTGACGTGGAGGCCCTTCAAAGCGTTCTGTACCCTGTCAGCCAACTCGAGTGTATCCTTTAACGTGGCCTTTCTTTCCCATTCATATACGATGTTCTTCATCCCTGATATGCTTTCAATACGCGAAAATCCGATGCTTTCCAGCTTCTTGATTACGCTGGATGGGGCCGCGCCTTCCGAGCTGAACATCAGCGTTATGTAAGTCCTGCTCATCATGAGCATGGTAATCCCTCAGCTATTTATTTACTTATCTGGGTTCGTAGCCTGAAATGGCATAGTTGTGCTCTCCCCCACTGAAATGTTCAAGCCTTGATCATCGTTATGATTATTGAATGGCCCGACAAATGGGAGGTAATTCGGGGGTGCATATATATATTATACGAAGACCGGGTTATCAACTTCGGACCTATGAGGCTCCCTGTTGACCGCGAAGATTAGGGCGAGCAGGGAGATCTGAAAGGCGGCCCAGAACGCCGTTACGTAGTTATATATCCCACCTAATTTTATAAGATATACGAAGGCCAGCGATAGCAACCCAATCATCAATATCTGAGGCCACAGCTCGTACAAGGGCAGGCTCGCGCCGGTCCTCGCAGTCGTAAATGGTTTATTTATCCTGAGCACCGAGCTCAGGCTTGCTTCAATGCTGATCGGGAAGAGCATTATGTTGGCCGCCATATTGTAGTATAGGAACACCGGCTTGGCCTTCTTCATGATATGTATAAGAAGGAAGGATAGGATAGAAAATAGGGAGTACGGAATCCATAGAAATATGTAGAGGACGTAATTCAGCGACAGGACGTATACGTTTAATATGACTAGAACTGGGGCTAGAAGGAAGATCAGATACGCCCAACCGTTAAGGTACCACAGGGCTGAAGCAAGCCAGTCCAGCCTCTCCTTGGCATCATACTTCGCATTGAATATGATCTTTCTGAATATCTTCGGCATGAGGGCCAGCGACCCCCTCATCCACCGCCACTGCTGATTGACATAGCCCTTCATGGTAACTGGGGCCCTGCCGTAGACAAGCTTTTCGTTATAGTATAGCCCACGCCAGCCCTTTTCGAGCATATTTATGGAAGTGGCTATATCCTCCGTAAGATTCGTTTCGTCAAAATAGTTCGCCGACTTCAGCGCCTCTCGCCTGTATATGTTGTTTGTGCCACACGAAAAGACCGACCCGCTGACGCTCTTGGCCTCCATCAGCACTTCATAGAACACGAACTGCTGCGCCTGCGACATCGTAGCCAGCGGACCAGCGTCTAGGTTTGTGCAATATTGAGGCACCTGCACATAGCCCACGTCCCTGTTCTTCTCCAGTATAGAAAGCGTGTTTTTGACAAAATTTGGAGCAGGCGTCTGGTCTATATCTATGACCGCTATGTACTCCTCATTAGTATTCTTCAGGGCTTCATTAAGGGCGCCGGCCTTGTAGCCCCTCCTATCGGTCCTGTGAAAATAGGGCAGGCCCAATCGGTCATAGAGCTCCCTGTTAACCTCGAAGCTTCCGTCGTTCGAATCGTCCAGCACATATACGGTCGAATTATAGTCCCTGTTTTTGACGATTGCCAGTAAATTCTTTTCCACCATCACCGGGTCTTCATTGTAAAGCGGTACGAGTATTGCCACCTTGCTACTGGTGGTGTATATCAGTTCATCATCCCGATTTTCATGGTATAGATACCTGGACCTCTTGTAACTCAACAGGAAGGAAAGGGTCTGAACACCAAAGAAGAGGTTGGCAAGCCAAAAAAGGATGGAGAACACATCATCGGCCACGCCCCCTTCATGCAGTATGGCCAGTGAATAAAAGGAGGCAGCCACTCCGAGAAATATGAAGGCTATACTTAGATAAAGCAGTAGTTGAACTAACTTTTCGACGATACCCGTCTTACCTATTCTCCTTAAAATATTCTCCCTCCTTAAGGGCCCTGAAACCTGATTTATCAATGGTATAATACACCCAGCGGCTTGTAAACTGAGCTCCACGCATCTTCGTGATGGTGAGCTTTCTGACCATGCTATCCCCTTCATAACCATATTCCAGCAGTATCGACCCAGTTACATATGCCTCCAGCATTTCGTATGAGGGAGCCGTGGCCATCAGTAGCGTTGTTACCCCCTCATACCTGATCGCGCTGATGAACAGGTGAATAAAATCATCATTGGGGATGATTAAGGGGTTGACAGTATCGACAACTAGCCTAGTTATTCCAGCCTTTGAAATGATCTGCATTATTTCGTTGCTGAGGCGGGTGATGTACATCCTGTAATCGCCCTTGCCGTTTATGAGGTCGTATTTCATCGCCCTGACCTTATCCGAGACCTCTATCACCCTTATCATCCCTGCGTTTACATATTGCCTGAAGCCAATGTCAAATGCGTCCATGTCTACAAGAAAGTCGGCTGCGCTAGTATCGGTTTTGATAATGAGGCCCTTCTCCCCAAAGCGTGCTCCTGCGGCTAGGAATAAGGCGGCAAACGTACTAAGCCCGGTTCCGGGCCTACCTGTAATAGAATAAACCCCGCCCCTTTTCAACCCGCCTGCAGTCATCTTATCCAGACAGTCCAATCCCGTCCTGATTTTGTCTGCAGATGGCTTCTCCCTGTTGTCGATGATTTTGACCTTCAGGGACTGACAAAGGCTTACGAACTTTTCATCCACCCCTTTATTGGTTATGCCTATAATATCCTCCGCGTCACAGTCCACTGACGCGACCTGAAACATAGCCAGCCTATCCACCGTAAGACCCCTGTCGAGGTCAATGACAAAAATCCTTTTTTGGGGGTTACCTCTACTTTCAAGGATAAAGTCAATTGTATAGGTGTTTCCGGATTTCCCAGTAACCTGATAATCATTCTTGAGGTTAAAAGCTTCTGACCCTAGGTAGGTTAACAGGTTCTTGAAGATGCCCTCAGTGTAAGAGGAATTGATTGCCGTCTCCCATCACTTTCTGGTTTTTACGGCTTCTAAATAGCTTTAATCATATATATACTTTATTTTAAAGAAGATGAAACGTTGTTCCAGCCCGTCCTTCAAAGCTGGATATATTGTGCCTTGGACGGGGCTGTTGATTGTCGCCATGTCATCCCTCCTCCGTGCCATTCCACACGCGGGCATCTCTTTGTCAGCCGCGACCCCTACCTTAATTGCTCCTATGTTGCACTGCTGGAGGCAGTCCATAGCGCAGATTGAAAGCTTCACGGTGCCCTCATATCGGGAAGACCCATTCAGGCTCACACTCTCAGGTGTAGAGGCCTTTCCACCGTTAATCCTACGCGGTTTGTCCCTCCAGAGGTTCATGAAGGAACCCGGATCATGCCTTCCATTTCCACCAGTGCTCAGTTATTCCAGGTATATCCATGTAAATGCTGATGACAAACGTCACGGCCAGCGATGATAGGAATATGGTGGGGATAAATGGGGCGCTGTACGAAAAGCTTAAGCCATTGACTGCCCTTAATGGATGGAGGTGAAATATATGCCGGAGGAGAAAAAGAAAGTTGAAAAGGCCGGTGAGAAAACTGGTGAAGCCATAGGGACAGGACTCAAGAAGGGCTTCGGGTTTGCCAAAGGATTGGGCAGCGGAGTGAAGAAGGGAGTCAAGGGAGAAGAAAAGAAGGAGGAGTGAAATTCCAGCTGGTGGAAACCGGCCGAGTTAGCTGGAGTGGCGGCCTTATGGCTGCCTCCTCAATTTGCCAGTAACCTTAGCGCAGCTTGATAGGCTTCCGCATTTCTTTTCCTGACCTTTTTTTTCTTGATTTTAAAAAATGAGATGACCCTATGGCCTCCCGTATGGTCGCTGGCCTCAGGCTTAATTGTACATACATATATGACAATTAGTAGGGCCCGCCTTTCATGGACCATTAATACTCAGGCTCACCAGGCCGGATACCAGATAGGCCGTCAGGCCACAGCCCCTGAGCCCTTTCATGGACCAGCTGCACAGGACTTTATCCGAAAAAGGAAGTGCCTCAGCTGTATCGAATATTTTATTTAGGTAGATTTCCGGCTTGCGGCAGCCTTCCTAAGACAATCAGGGCAAACGCAGTCATCGGCGCGTTCCTTCAGCATTTCAAGCTGCTCCCTGGATAGCTTGATGCTTGAGCACCAGCACTCAAAGGGGCTCCCGCAGACGAACTCGCTTACACATATCCTGCAAACCTTCACTTTCAAGCTCATGCCACCCCCACCAATATAAGACGCGCTTTTTATGGCCACCCCCTTAAAAAACGCTTTGTCCGGGGGCCGCTGCAGTTCATCTGCATTATCCCCCACATTGCCTTGATCTGTAAAGGCCCCAATTTAAGCCGGCCTGAACATAGGGACCTGCCGTATCGCCCTCTTTCAGCAATGGCTGCGCCTAAAACTCCTCCCCTTTAACATTTGCGATATACATAAGGATAAGCCGCCGATGCCTGGATACGGTGGCCTGGACCGGAATGCGATCAGGGATTAAGAGGGATGATCAAACCATCAAAAGTAAAGCTGTGTATGAGGCCCTTGCCTTACGTTGTCCATGGGCCCGCCTTGAACTATTAACCGGCCTCCGCCCCTACATCCTCCCATTTTTTGCCCACTTATCCGGCCCTATAGGATTTATCTTTAATGCTGCATTGAGCTTCCTTAGTTTTTTATACTTTATATGGCTGACGGCCGCCCGATACGCCACGGGGCGTCTCCAGGGGCATGAACCAGCATGGCAGTCCCTACCATGACGCGCTGCGATGCCTAGGCCCACGTCCTGACCATACTGTGCAGCTTATTTCACTTGTATACCGCCTGGTCCCCCCCAGTCATATCCTTGTTCATGAATTGACTGGGGCACCACAGTTAGGGCAGAATTTTGCCGTGGAAGGGATCCTGGTCCCGCACTGGGTACAATATAACACATCATCCGGACTAGGAGCCGGAGGCTGAGCCGGAGGCTGAGCCGGCGCAGCGGCTGGCGCGTTCTTAAGATTGTATATATGAGCCACCCATGATTCAGGGTTCATGACGTGGATTTTGAAGGCGTTAACCTGGCCTGATTGGTTCCTGGCCCCTATTATCAGCACCTTCCTGATGATTCCTTCGGTCTTGGCATATGTCAATTGGGCCATATCTATATCCAGCAAAGGGGTTTCACGCTTCCTTATCAAACCCGACCTGTGGATAAGGAACAACCTCTTATCGGTCAGGTAGAGTTCACCGTGGCCCTAGATGGGTTGCTCGATCGTGCCAGTGCCGCTCATCAATATCGTTTCATCAGGTGAAAAAATGAAGGACATTATGCTCCCCTCACACTATCTCCATGGACTCTCCACATGCAGCCCGGTCAGGGCCTCCATGGCGTCCAAAAAACGAGAGCCTATATGCCGACAAACAGTATCCCCCTTGTCACCATATCATCTACCAGCCGCTTTTAAGGGTTTAGCCTGGCTAACAGTTTGCTGAATTCATGCCGGCCAGTCCTGGCCGATTTTCATACCCTACCCAGCGCCGTTCTCACTCTAAACGCTGAACCTCATCAAACGATCATATGCCAGGAGGTAGAATGCCGTGAGACCCCGGAAGGGCGTAAACGGCTCCAGCGAACTTAAAACCTGTGCCCCCGACATCCTCTTGCCGCCGCCAAGGTACTTGCCGACGACGCTACGCACCGCCAGGTCGTCAGCGGGCACGCGATCTGTGCGACCGAGCCCTCTTACAAGTATGTAGTTTACTGACCATGGGCCAAAGCCCCGGATCTCCATCAATAGATCCCTGACCTGATCATCGGTTAGCGATGCAAGCCCCTCAGCATCAAGCGATCCGCCTGATACCTGTTGGGCTATGCCCCTGATGTATTCCGCCTTCTGCCTTGATAGGCCGCACGATCTGAGCTCCGCTTCAGACGCATTTGAAAGCGACTCAGCGCTGGGGAAGACAAACAGGTCACCGATCCTTTCTCCAAAGCGCTGAACCAGCCTGTTTCGTATCCTGTACGCAGCGCTTAGCGATATCTGCTGTTCTGTTATCGCTATGATCATCATTTCAAACAGGGAGGCGGTCCTTAATGGCTTCACTCCGTACAATTCCCTGATGATGGGTTCAAGGGTCCTGTTCCCCCTGGCCATGCCATAGAACTGCAGCAGATTCAAATCGGTGAAGAGGATCCACCGTGCAATTTTCCTGATTTTAGCAACATTGCCCTCACTGCCGGATACCTCTATCAGGGGTGGCTCCCCCTTTACCTGCTTTGCTTCCAGTATATGGGGTTTGCCATCGATGTACACCGCTTCCCGCAGTATGTTAGTTTTGGCCGTGGGCTCGGGGGAAAAATTTGCCATGATCGCCAGCGAACGCTGCAGATCAAATGGGCCCCTTGACCTCAGTATGAACCTTGGACCGCTTTCCATACAAAAAACGACCTGCTGGCGTTATATATAACTACAATTTTTTAAATGCCACAATGGGGATGGATGGTCCATTCCTTCCATATTACATGGCTCCTCTTGAAGACAACTGCCGGATGTCCCATTGACTGCGCCATGCGGGCTGAAATCGTGGCTTTCTCTTCCTCAGCCAACATACCGTGAGCACCAGACGTGCACCGCCCTTTTATTCAAAATGGTCACAGGCGGTTCGATATATGATGAACAAGGCGATAGAGGCGAACGTGTTTAGGAAGGTCTACCCGCCCTCTACGACGGCGGCGGACCATATCTCCTTTAGGCATCTACCGCTTCTCCTATGACACGCGTGCGCCCTTAATGGCCTGCCTACTGATATCCTTTTATCTGTTGCCGCCCACTGGATGTACGTGAAGGAGATAGGCGTCATTACGGCTACGGCGGTCGGCCTGGGGGCTATAATAGGCGCCGGCATATACGTGCTGAGCGGAACGGCCATCGCCCTGGCCGGTGACTATGCGCTTGTGGCATTCCTGCTCGTGGGGGTCATAGCTATCATAATAGCGCTCGAACTGGGGGAGCTGGGGTCGCTCATGCCGTTTGCAAAGGGCGCATCCTATTCGTACACCTACAAGGCTTTCGGAAGCGAGCTTGGGTTTGTGACGGGCATGCTGCAATACTTCAGCTTTGCGACGTCCATTTCCGTAGTATCGCTGGGCTTCGGCTCGTACCTCTCCAGCATGATCGGCGTGCCAGTTGGAGACTTTACCATACCGTTTGCCATAGTGTTGATAGTCGTCCTTTCCCTGCTCAACATAATGGGCATCAGGAAGGCAGCCGAGGCGGACCTGTCGCTCGTGATAATAAAGGTGGGAATCCTGTTGATCTTCGTGGCCTTCGCCATATCGGTTGCGCTGTCCAGGCCAGTGGGGAGCTTCGCAAGCGCCTTCTCGTTCTCCAGCGGCGGCCTGGAGGGCATCTTTGCGGCCAGCGTCGTGATCTTCTTTGCGTACACCGGCTTTCAGTCCATATCTACCCTGTCAGGAAGGATAAAGGGCAGGGGAAACGGAGCGGCCAAGGCCATCTTCTACTCCGTGGTGATCAGCATGATCCTATACGTGCTGGTCGTCGTGGCGCTGCTGCTTCTGGTGCCGGCATCATCGTACAAACTATCGGCGGACCCCCTCTCATTCGCGCTCCGAAGCAGCGGTGCGCCGCAGCTGCTGATACTGATAATAGACCTTGGCGGCCTGATAGCGACCGCCTCAGCCACCATAGCCATGATATTGAGCTCCAGCAGGATCATGTACCAGATCAGCGAAGACAGGCTCCTGCCGAAGGTCTTCAGAAAGTACGATAAGAAGAGCGATGCCGCGGTCAACGGGATAATCATATCCGCAATGGTGGGAATAGTGACGCTCTTTGCAGGCAACATTTACGTCATAGCCTCGATCTCCAATTTCGGCCTGATGTTCGCCTACCTGCTGCTGGGCTTTGACATCATGCACTTCAGGAGGAGGGGGAGCAAGCCCAGCTTCAGGATGCCGCTCTACCCTTACCTCCCCGTGGTGACCACGGTGGCGATGCTGGTGCTCTTTGTGGGGATGCCAAAGGAGGCCCTCCTGATAGGGATAATGCTCGTCATACTGCTGATAGGGATCTACTATTTCTTTCTGGAGGCGGAGGAGAAGAAGACCGTGAAGATAAAGCTCTTCAAGTGAGTCCCGCGCGTGCGGCGTTCACCTGACCCTAGGCAACACGTTCATGGATGACGGCCCTGATTATGATGACGCGGCGGATAGCGGCCAAGGCCCAGCCGTTTAGTCATCCCTGAACGGCGCCCCGTTCAGCCATCCCTTCTGCACTTCAAGCCGCTCAATTGAAATCATCCTTCTCAAACAGTATGATGCCCAGGATTGTGGTGACCATGAAATAGGCGAACATTATCGCAAGGCCTTCAGGGATGGTCGCGTGGTACGAAGATATCCCGGCCAGCACGACTACATGGGGAGGATAGCCCGAGGGAGAGAGAACGTTTGCGATTATGCCAGCGTCATAGCTCGGAACGTACCATGGCTCGGAATTTGACAGCGAAGTTATCAGCGGCGTGATGTAATTCAATCCAAATAGGAGGATGGCGGTCAGGAGGATGGAGAAGGAACTGTTCTTGAACATGGAGCTTATGAAGAACGATATCCCCAGGATGGGGAGGATGAAGAAGATGGCAAAAACGAACGACTCACCCAGCTGATAGGGAACGCTTGGTCCAAAATAGATTGCGCCGTCCGCTATCGTTATGGCCGCGTAGACGCCGATCGCGATTGCGAATGCCAGGAACGACGCTATCAGTTTGCCGAGAAATATGGAGGACCTGCTCACCGGATTCGGCAGCAGGTAATACTCCGTTTAGTTCTGAAATTCCGTTGAGATCGCGTCAACCCCAAAGAAAATGCCGGAGAGGATCACGCACAGGCTCACTTCGCCTCCTCTCGATGCTGAATAGAACGACATCGGTGAAGAAAGAAATGCGGGGGCCTGTAGACGTAAACCACCGCCATGTTCGCTATTCCGATTGTCGCGATGATCGCAAGTAAGATGTAGAACCGCGTTGAACGAAGGTAGTTCAGGAATTCGAATTCAGCTTGGTTAGAGCATTGGGCCCGGCCGGATGGAACCCTGTTGTTTGCCCGTTCAAATGGTTGAGCTTCAGGATCATCTGTCAATTCAAACACGCCCTTCAGACATTTTCTTCGATCAGACTGAGGTAGACATCCGCCAGGGCCGACGAAGAAGCCCTGAGGCTATTGACCCCGATTCTCAGCGCCCCCAGCTCGGAGAGGATATCCGCCTGAGTTTCGGCATTTCCAAGGAACTTAAACCGGAGGTTCTGATCGTCCAGCAACTCAACGCTCGTGACCCCCCGTATCTTACGTATTGTCTCGACGACCCTGTCATTCATCCTTGGACCTGCAAAGCCAACCTCCAGAACCGAACCTCCGCTGGAGAACCGGCTCGTGAGGTTCTGTATGGTGTCGTACACAATAAGCCTTCCGTGATCGATAAGGGCGGCTTCGTCGCAGACGTCCATCACTTCCGATAGCAGGTGCGAGCTTATGAAGATCAGCCTCTTGCGTTTCTTGAGATCTTTCACCATCTCTCGGACCTCGCTCATCCCCCTAGGGTCCAATCCGCTTGTCGGCTCGTCCAGAAGAACTATTTCGGGATCATTGAGGAGCGCACTGGGCTTGAGTGACAAAGAGCAATTCAAGCATGATTTCGATAGGATCGTTACTGATGAAGCCATTCGGTAGCTAAGAGAGCAGCTTGATGACTCCACCTTCAAATCATCCGCTCGTATCCTGATACTGGTGTTGCTTGCGTTGGCCAGGAGGATGAGCTCCGTACAACTCAGGACGCTTACGGGACTGGGAAAGGGTAGCCTGGAGAACCATCTGAATAAACTTGAAAGCTTTGGTTATATTAGGCTGAGCTATGCAAAATCCATGGGGGCCAGGGGCGTTCCAAGGCAGACTGTGGAGATCACTGATAAGGGGCTTGATGCCTGTCGTGCCCTCGTTAAAAGTGTGTCAAGTTTGACCCTATGATGTCCACCGCCCTTGATAACCCCCCTTTGCCGAACATTAACCTCGGGAAGCGCCAACCGAAACGAGTGGACGAAGACACGGAACAACGTACTTTATCTTATGGTTCATTTGACAACTCATGCAAGCGACTCTGCCGTAAATTGGAACAGCCTCCAGAATACGAGTCACTAAGGAGATATAATTTGCCAATGATACCGGTGGATTACCGGCCCTTAATGTGCCAATTGTAGTCATCCGCCGTAAGCGGAAACCACATTCCTCAGTTCTGCCGACTCAACCGGTGTTGCAAGTAAATCAACTATGTCCCAGCGTATGGTCTTCCCGAGTCGCCCGCAGAGCATCTGGACATCCTCGATATCCTGTGGACGAGCGGCCCGCATCTTCGCTATCAGCAGTGCCTCCAAGCAGATCACCTTTATCTCCTTGGACCTGATCCTCTTTGTTACGGCGGTCCTGAATATAAAGGGAATAGATATCCCGCTGACGTCCTTTGTATAAATGTCCAGCTTTATCCCCTCCTCCGTCCGGATCACCCTCTTCCCACCTTCACGGAGGACGCGGTACCCCATACCTTCAAGCTCTCCATCGCTGATCTGATAGGCAACGGCCAGGTCTATGTCGTGCGTGTGGCGATACGGGCCGATGTGACAGGTGACGGCGAAGGCACCGACGAAGACGACCCGCTTAAGGTCCTCCGAAATCCTCGCGGCCACGCTTTCCAAGCTCAAGGAAGGAGCTCCTCCCTGACCTTCAGCACCATGTGCACCGGGAACTCCCCCCTGACCTCAAGCTGGTCCCCGTAGAGGATGTCCAAGGCTATGGCGTCGAGCGTGTTCCTTCCGCCTGCAGCCAGGCTGTCCAGGTAGACGCGCTGGATCTCGTTCCTGAGGTCGGTGTCGCCGTATCCTCCCGGCAGGACGGCCACCCTCCCTTTTTTGCCCTCTGAGAACCCCGTGGACTGCAGCGAGTTCGCCGCCTCATTCTGATCCGCTGCATATATGTACAAGGTGTACGGCGTCTGCAGTTTTGTAAGTTCGTAGGCTCGGTAATCCAAGGTTACCATCCCGCCGCCCAGCAGGCCGCGTGCCCTGTTGACGTCGCTTTCATCATACGCCCTCCCAAAGTACCTCGCGCGCCTTAGGGCCGCGAGAGAGGGGAGCAACTTGACCCAGACATGATAGGGCTGGAAAGCCGAGGACCTTATTGCGAAGTATCCCCTCCTTTTAGTTTCGACAACCAAGCCCAGCTCGCGCAGCCTTTCCAGGATCCTGTAGGCGGTAGCCCTAGAGCCCGCGGCATCAATCAATTCGCTTATGCCGTAGACCGGCTTCTGCCTACCCATCGACTGAACCACCGCCAGGGACCTTTCCATCTCCATACGATCTTTATAGCCTGATTTATATATAAAGATTTCTCATAATTGAGACTTAACGGCCAGTCACGGCTTACCTGCCAGATATCGCATAACTATGCCCTCTCAGCGCCGCCCGCTAGTGCCCAATAGCTGATA
>JAJZYL010000023.1 GCA_021798095.1 archaeon
AACCCGCAATGTTCTATATGGACCTAATATCCAAGGCCAAGGATAGGTTCAATATCCCTATAGCGGCTTACAGTGTTAGTGGGGAATACAGTATGATAAAAGGCGCGGCTTTTAATGGATGGATAAATGAAAATGATGTTTTAATGGAGCTGATTTACTCAATTAAAAGGGCAGGCGCGGACATAATAATAACGTATTATTCGGAAAAAATAGCTGATATCCTGAGGTCAAAATGAAAAATCAAGAAAGCAAAAGTCTGTTTAAAAGGGCATTAAAGGTTATGGTAGGTGGCGTCAACAGCCCCGTAAGGGCTTACAAGGGCGTTGGCGGGGAGCCATTATTTATCATGAGGGGGAAGGGTTCAAGAATATGGGACGCCGATGAAAATGAGTATACTGATTTCCTGTGCTCCTGGGGCGCAATACTGCTTGGACACTCGGATCCTGATACCATCAAGGCCTCATATAATGCTATTGTGGATGGAAGCTCCTTTGGGGCACCTACCAAAAATGAACTGTACTTGGCTGAGGCTATATCATCCAGTATGAGGACGGCTGAAATGGTTAGGCTGGTGAATTCCGGCACGGAGGCTGTAATGACAGCCATTAGGCTTTCAAGGGGATTTAGTGACAAAAAAATCATAGTAAAATTTGAGGGCAACTATCATGGTCATTCTGACATAGTTCTTTCAAAAGCAGGTTCAGGGCTTGCCACTCTTGGTATACCATCATCTGCAGGCGTACCTGAAGGGTGTGTTTCAGATACCGTTACCCTCGCATATAACGACATCGATGCGTTTGAGAACTTTATGGATCAAAAGGGAAAACTTGTGGCCGCGGTCATTGTGGAACCAATAGCTGGCAACATGGGGGTTGTGCCCGCTGATATAAAATTTTTATCAAGTCTCAGGGATAAATGTAATGAAAATTCAAGCATTCTGATATTTGATGAAGTAATCAGCGGGTTCAGGGTTTCAAAGGGGGGTGCACAAAGCCTATACGGAGTATACCCAGACCTGACAGTGCTCGGAAAGATAATAGGAGGCGGATTTCCAATAGGGGCTTTAACGGGGAAGGCCGAAATAATGAGGTATCTGGCGCCTGAGGGATCAGTATACCAGGCAGGCACCCTTGCTGGAAACCCTGTTGCCGCAGCGGCTGGATTCGCCGTCATATCCCAGCTTAACGATAGCATCTACCAAAACCTCGAAGACTATGGGAAAGAGATTGAAAATTTAATAGTAAAGGCCGCCGAAAATAATGGAATTAGAGTTACGGTAAATAGGATTGGATCCATGCTCAGTATCTTCTTTGCCGATAATCCCATCAAAAATTTTAATGATGTATTAAGAAGCAAGAAGGAACTCTATACCCCATTCTTCTGGTCCCTGTTGGAAAGTGGAATATATGCTCCTCCTTCATCTTATGAAAGCTATTTCTTTACAGCCAGCCATGACGAATCTGATATAAAAAGGCTCAGCGTGGCACTTGACAGCTCATTTGGGTCATTAAAGAATGAATAGCACCTTTATTGACGCTCTTAATAATCGAGTTCACAGCCACATACCGGCATGGTACATGAGACAGGCAGGGAGGCATATGCCTGGGTTTGCCAAACATATAGCAAATAATGATCTTTCAAAGATCGTAAGAAGCCCCCAATTGGCTTCAGAAATAGCAATTGAAGCTGTGGAGAGGCTTGATGTCGATGCAGCTATAATGTTTTCCGATATTGTAACACCATTACAAGAGGCTGGGCTTCAATATGTCTATACAGTTGGTGCAGGGCCACAACTAAAAACCCCTATTTCATTAAATAGATTTATAGACGCGGTTAGTAACATGCGAGCCGAAAATCTATGGTTCATCAGAGATCAGATTATGGAGATCAAACGCAGTACCGACGTTCCAGTCATCGGCTTTGCTGGTGCCCCGTTCACTCTTGTTAGCTATATTATAGAGGGCAAGTACGCTAGGGAATTTCCTAAAACAAAGTCATTTATGATGACTGAAAACTGGAATATGCTGATAAAGGCGGTGATTGACCTGATCATCAAAGATGTCGATGTCCAGATCGATGCCGGCGCTTCCGTAATTCAGCTGTTTGACACATGGATGGGTATTCTTTCCGAGAGGCAATTCTCAGAATATTATTCATCAAAACTTTTTGAACTGGTTTCGCATATTAAGAATAGAGTTCCTGTTATTTACTTCTGCACAGACTGTTCTCATTTGATTAATAAAGTAGTAAGAAGCATCAAGCCAACAGTCATGAGCGTTGACTGGAAAATCTCACTTAAATCAATACATGATACAGAAAAGATCGGGCTTCAGGGAAACCTTGATCCGGTATATTCGCTTATAGGGGGCCAAACGATGATAAAGGAAGCTGATATAGTTCTTGAAGATGCGCGGGGGATTAATAACTATGTATTTAATTTAGGACATGGTGTTTTACCTGGGACAGATTGGAGGGAACTAAAAAAACTGACGGAACACGTGCATAGATGGAAATTTTAACATATCATAAAATCTCTAGGGATTTTAGATACTCCAAGGATTCAAGATAATTATGATAGATTATATCGAGCCAAACCATAGGGCTCCTTGAAGGAGGTGCTTAAATAAGGCGGCATACGATTATACCCAACGGGTACTAGCAACTTGAACCCATCATAGGCATAAAAGGAAACACTTAGAACAAAATAAATAACTAGAGATATTTACTAAACCACCTTTAAGCCAAGCTATAAAAACTGTTGAAATCATCCTAACACTTTTTAAGAGATTAAAACAATATAATTGGATTGAAGAGCATTATATTGACAGATTTTGGTGCTCCATCAAGCCCAAATGAACTTAAAGATTTTTTAGTTAACCTTTACAATCGCGCTCCAACTAATTCTGAAATTGAAGCAGCGACAAAAAAATATGAGTTTATAGGAGGATCCCCCATAAGGACAAAAATCAAGAACCTAACAGAAGGGCTTAGAAACGAGCTTGAAAACGTTCAAGTTGACTACGCATTCCTCTACAATGAACCATATCTCAAGGACGTAATAGAATCAAATATTAAATCTGGGATTGATAATATTACAATTTTACCTCTGTTTACTTTCTATTCAAGAAAAACCGCAATGGACATCAGTAAAAGCATTTCATATAATGAGGGGGCTGTAAAAATCAAGGTTGCGCCCGAAGCTTCAAAGGTCGATTGTATACCCATAGTATGGGGGAACAGGTTAAATTCTGATATCAAAGGGTTGGGAAATTTTACACTGATTTTTATCGCTCATAGCGTCCCCAAGGGTATTGATGTATCAAATCAATATCTTCAGAGCTTTAGAAATTTTGCTGAAAAGATTAGCTTGCGTGTTAAGAACAAAAATTTTCTATTGGGTTTTCAGAGCTCACGCCAAGGATGGTTAGGCCCCAGCATATATGACCTTGAAGTTGGGCCATATGAGGATGTAGTTGTTGTCCCGTTAAGCTTCCTGCTGACCAACATGGAAATACTTTATGATTTAGATTTCGAATATTCAAAATACCTTAAAGAAAAGGGCTATAGGTATATGAGAAGCGGCCCCCCTGACGACGGTGATGATCTCCCAAAGTGCCTTGCAAGCATTGTTTGACATAATTTTTCAGTATATGCGTGCTTTTAAGAATATGTTAATAAGTCTACGTTAAAGACAGGCTAAATATAATGTCAAAAAATCCCTATAACGACGGACCGCTCATAGTGTTCTGGGAAACCACTAAGGCTTGCGAATTGAAGTGTATCCATTGCAGGGCTTCGGCAATAGAATCAAGATCCCCTGAAGAATTAACAACAGAAGAAGCAAAAAGGCTATTTAATCAGTTAACTAAATTTGCCAGGCCTCCAGTAGTCATAATGACGGGTGGGAACCCTTTAATTAGGGATGACATTAATGAACTCATAAAAAGCGCATCTTATCTAGGCCTGCCTGTGGCCATATCGCCAGCTGTATCCGCAAGGCTAAATCCCGATGCATTAATTAAATTAAAAAATTCTGGTGCAAAATTCATGTCAATAAGCCTAGACGGCCTATCCTCTACGCACGAAACCATAAGAAACGTAAATGGAGTATATCAGGAAACAATAAAAGCAATAAATAATGCGATAAAAGCTGGCATCATACTTCAAGTTAACACCGCTGTAATGAAAGTCAATTATTTGGAACTACCGAAAATTTTTAAATTGATCTATGATATGGGGGTAAAAGTTTGGGAAATTTTTTTCCTCATACAAACTGGCAGGGGTTCTGAACTGCTTGATCTTACACAGGAAGAGTATGAGGCGGTATGCAATTTCCTATATGATGCATCATATTATAATATCCAGATCAGGACGATAGAATGTCCATTTATAAGAAGGGTATTGAAGGAAAGGGGTGAAGGAAAGAGCTATGCATCACCTATATATAAAAGGCTCCATGAAGACCTTATCGAGCTAATGGGGAAACCCTCATCATCATCCACATTAGGTAAGAGCGGTACGCTCGATGGGGATGGCATAATTTTTATCGACCATAAGGGGGTTATTTATCCAGGGGGGTTCCTGCCTTTGCCTATTGGAGATGTAAGGCATGATGATATCGCAAAGGTGTATAGAGAATCTCCTTTATTGAAGAACATCAGGGCAAGGGCGTTTAATGGCAATTGTGGTAGCTGTAAATTCAAATGGGAATGTGGGGGCAGCAGGGCAAGGGCTTTTGCATATTTCGGTGACCCGCTTGGTTCAGACCCAGCTTGTATTTTAAATGCATAACTTGACATATAATCGCATTAAAGGTAAACATCCTGTGCAGTTTCAGAAATCATTTTAACCCATGTGGTTCGGACAAATGCTTATGTTTGATGATCAGCAATACGATGTGGTAGTAATAGGAGGAGGAATATCCGGGCTTTCAGCAGCCATCAGGTTGGCCGAGGCAGGGAAAAAAGTTTTGCTTCTAGAAGCGCAAACCGAGTTAGGGGGTAAAATTCGGACTTCAAATATAATGGGGGTAACAGTAGAAGAGGGTCCCGACGAATTAATAACTGGATATAAAAAATTTGATGAAATGCTAAAACTGACTGATACATATAATAATTTAATATACCCACAAACTTCCAAATTTCTTATATATTCTAGAAATAGGCTCAGGAAATTTCCTGAATCGCTTGTTACTGGTGTGCCATCATTCAATTTAAAAGATATACGTGAATTTGTAACTTCAGGATTACTTTCACCAAAGGCCTATTTCCGTGTTATGATAGAACCGTTAATTAAATTAAATAAATTGGAGAACGATGTAAGCATCAAGGATCTATTTGAAAAGAAGTTTGGCTCAGAATTTACAAGGAACGTGGTAGATCCGCTATTCGGTGGAATAATGGGGGCTGATATTTCGATAATTAGCTCTAGATCGTATATACCGTATATTTATAGGATAGTTGAACAGAAGAAAAGCGTTTCCTTATATTTTAGCAGAAGGCGCACGAACCAACATTTTGGAATAAGCTCAACCCCTACCGGCCTAAATGGAATTGTTCAAAGTTTCAAAAAATATGCTGAGAAAATAGGTGTCAAAATAGTTACTGGCCACGCTGTCGATAGCATCAGTAATAATAATGGTAGTTGGATTGTAATGGTCGGATCGATTGGTATAAAATGTAAAAGGGTACTTTTAGCAGTGCCATCATATATAGCTGCCAAGCTTGTTCATAATGTTGATAAAGGGCTAGAATCATTATTAACTTCAATCAAATACTCAGAAATAACAGTTATAAATTCGGTTTACACAGCAGATTCTGTAAAATTGCATGGAAAATTTTCCGGCTTCTTGGTGCCTAGCCATTCCGGATATAAATTGCGTGGCTGTACATTAATGAGCCGTAAATGGGGCTATGCACATATGGAGGATCATGAATTGGTCAGAGGCTTCATAAATACGGATTCTGGTAAATCAGAGGAATACTATGTCCAACAAGCTGCCAAAGAATTGATACAAATGGGCGTAACAAAGGGTGATCCACAAAAATCACAAGTGAAAATCTGGGATGCGGCGCTGCCCATCTATACGGTAGGACACGCTGAGCTAATACAAAAGATAAATCAAACAATTCCCTCAAACATGTACCTTGCTGGGGCATCATACAATGGAGTAGGGATAGCTTCCAGTGGTATATCAGGAATTGAAGCTGCAGAAAGGATCTTATCAATAAATTGAGGAGTAATCATAGTATGCAAGTCTTTATACACATTCAAGAAAAATGTCTTTTGGTTTTGAAGCTCATTATATATCGGGAGAATCATTGGATGTAAATCACTTCATCAGCGTAATCTGCCTTAAAGCTTTATGAATAAAGCTTGTACCGATGAAATCATAAAGCCCAAATAAGTTAAATGGATGTTAACCATGAAATGCGAGCTGGAAAAGGCTTCACGCAATGTTTACTGGTTGCCTTCAAAATAACAATATCCATGGATATCCTATAATTATGTTGAGGGCTTAGGAAGCAGTAAAACTAGCCTTAGTGTAATGGAATATCACCATCTGTTCAAGCATTAAATCTTATACGGGCCCGGTGGGATTTGAACCCATGACCTACAGCTTAGGAGGCTGCCGCGCTATCCATACTGCGCTACGGGCCCATGCAGTGTTGCGCTATCACCAGCTAAATCGCCAAGTTGGTTCCGCGAACGGATTCGGTAAAATATTGCAGGCTTAAAAGCTTGACTGGTAAGGATTGAGACCTGTTATGAATATATTTATCGCGGGCGCTGTTGATATACTTAGCATTAATTAAAACGATAATTGTAGCATTTTGTTGCATCAATTGTTCAATACCAGCGGCGGGCTCTTCCTTATTTACTAAAGGTTGGGCATCCTGTTTAGCCCTTTAACCGTTTATAAATTCTGGATAAAAAGACGATTGTGAAGATAGATGAATATACCCATGCGGCAAAAAGGCCTATCGCTGCCGCTATTGATATTCCATAGAGGAGATAGCTAGGGTAAACGTAGTTTACACCGAAAAGTATCGGTGCCAGTTGTAGTGAAGATATGGAGAAGATAGCCAGTGGGAATGTATATGCCCAAACGCTGATACTAGGGCGCATTTGCGGAACCTTGGCTATGCTCACTAAGAGCGCCGTTCCAAAGTTCCATAATTCAAATCCCCAGAGCGCTATGGATGTAGTGATAGCTATGCTAGCAGGTATGATAAAGATACTGTTGAGCTTTGATAACACCAATATATTTATCACAATGATGCTCGCCACGCCCATGGGGATTATGATGACGGGAGACGACTCCAGGGTCTTGATATCCTTGGCATGGGAAGCAAGCGCTAGGGAGCCTAAAAATATGAACAGGAAGAGGGCGATGCCTAAACCCAATATTATCTGGAAGTATATCAACTGGTCCAAGCCCTTTGAAAGAAAGGGCAATAGCGTTACCCCAAGCAAAGTTGTGGTCGATAATGCTACAGGTGGAATCAATAACGCATAGGTTATTTCACCTATGGCCAGCTCCTTGGTGTACAATTTATAGCCCAAAAACAGGCTTATAAACAGTATGGCCAGGAAATCAATAAAATAGTTATATGTAGAAATTAAATAAATCTTGTCCACTATCCGCGGGAAATATCCCAGCAATGAGACGTTAAAAATGAGCACAGAAAGTGGAAGCACAGCCATAAAGCTGATCTTGTTCAAATCGTTCCAATCCTCCCTGATTACCTTGCTAAAGTTTGCAGCCCTCTTAGCCACTAAAAAGGTAATCACTAGCAGAAAGAAGCAACCCAGTATCAGGAAGATGGTGCCAAGATAGATCAGCGGCCGGAATGAAAAAAAATCCGCAAACTTGTCAAGTACAACGGAAAGGGCCAATGTACCCAGAGCGATGGAAAACCATTCTGGGGAAAAAATTCTTGACATGCTTCCTCTGTTCGACATGATGTCAGACCCCTTGCATGATTATATTTAAATTTGTTAACTGTTGTTGAATCCGTAAGGGATAGCCCTTAGGTAGGCTCACGTGTGCTACAGTGAGATGATGTGACCTGACCGATAAAGTAATATAATATGTATGAAACGGTTAAAGACGAACATGGAAGAAGGCGGCTTTCTGGACATTTTGAAGGAGCATCATAGGATCGAGCAGTATGCTCGAGAGCTGTGGGAGGAGACCGGGTCAAATACAAGGGTTGATAAGGTAACCAAGGGGAGGATCGCGTTCATCGAAGGGCCGCCAACCATGAATGGGGAGCCGCACATAGGCCATGTAAGGGGCAGGGTGATAAAGGACCTATATTTCAGGATGGAGACGCTCAAGGGCAATTCGGTCCGGTTCAGGGCTGGCTGGGATACGCAGGGGTTGCCGGTTGAGCTGCAGGCGGAAAAGGAGCTCGGAATTTCCGGTAATAAGAACGAAATGCTTCAGCAAATAGGAGTGGAGGCCCTTGTCGAATACTGTAAATCCATCATCATGAAATACAACAGGTCATGGCTGGAGGCGGATCGACTGCTTGGGATGTCCTTCGATTATGATGGCGCTTACTGGACGTACAGAGATGAGTATATAGAAAGGGAATGGAGGATAATAAGGGCTGCCTACGAAAAGGGGTTGCTATATGAAGGTTACAGGGTAGTGGCCTATTGCCCAAGTTGTCAGACGAGCTTGAGCAATACCGAAGTCGGTTTGGGCTATGCTCAGGTTGATGACCCTAGCCTGTACTATAAGGTTAAACTGAACGGGGAGGATAACTATCTGGTCGTATGGACTACGATGCCGTTTACACTCGTTACAGATCAGATGGTTGGGGTCAATCCATCGGCCGAATATGTATACGTCAAGGTAGATAACGAAACCGGAAGCGAAACGTGGATACTCGCATCATCAATGATGGATCAGGTACTGTCAATGCTCAAGCTTAAAGGAACGGTCGTTAGTAAAGTCAAGGGTTCGGAGCTGGAGGGAAAAGCATACGAGCCGCCGCTCGCCGATTTTGTGCCTGAGCAGGCCAAAAGGCATGCGAACCGTTTTGTAGTAGTTGCGGAAGATTTTGTGGATGTAAATACGGGGACCGGTCTGGTACATTTGAGCCCGGCCAATGGGGAGGATGATTTTGCTGTAGCTCAGAGGAGGAAGATGGATGTATTTAACCCGATTGACGATCAAGTAAGATTTACGGCCGAGGCAGGAAGGTATTCCGGCCTATTCGTAAGGGATGCTGATGATATGATAGCCAACGATCTAAAGAAGAACGGGCACTTTGTGCGTTACGGAAGGATTAACCATACATATCCCACCTGTTGGAGGTCCGGTCACAAGCTTGTCTATTTGGCCAGGAGGGAATATTTCTATTCAATAGAAAGGATAAAGGATGAGCTGGTCGAGGCCGCCTCGTCGGCATCGTACTTCTTTGAACAGCCGAAGAATAGGTTCCTTGAAATAATAAAGGAGGGCAAGCCATGGTGCATAAGCCGTGAGCGCGTCTGGGGAACGCCCATGCCCATATGGGTGTGTAAGGACTGCGGTAACAAAGTGTATGCGTTCGACAGAAGGAGCATCATCGCACAGGCCAAGGCGCTGCCCGATGGTGAAAACTTTGAACTGCACAGGCCATGGATAGATCGGGTGGTACTCAAGTGCCCGGCTTGCGGTGGTGATTGTCTCAGGGAGCCCTTCGTTCTAGATACATGGCATAACAGCGGTGCGGCTCCATACGCATCTCTTACGGATACCGAATATGAGACGCTTATCCCGGCCCCGTTCCTGACTGAAGCCATAGATCAGACCAGAGGATGGGCCTATACGCTTCTCGTTGAAAATGTAATACTCGAAGGGAAGGCCCCATTTAATTCATTCCTCTTTAGCGGGCACGTCGTAGATGAAAATGGTGAAAAGATGAGCAAGAGCAAGGGCAACATAATCCCTGCACTGGACATACTCAATCGCGAACCTGTGGACCTGGTCAGGTTTTATCTTCTGTGGAAGTCAAGCCCGATAGATGAATTAAATTTCAGCAATAAGGAGATGATGGGCAGGCCGTATCAGGTTTTAAATACGCTGAGGAACCTGCACGCCTACTATAAGATCAATTCCTCATATGACAAGTATGTATGGTCACCCGAACGCCAAACGCATCTCACTGACAGGGAAAGGTGGCTATTCACGGAACTGGACTCCTTCATTAGAAGATACATGAAGTTGTATGATGAGAGACGGTTCAATGAGATGATGAGGGAAATAGACTACATGGTGATCGAGGTGTTGAGCCAAAAATATGTGCCCATGACCAGGGGGGAACTGTGGAGTGACTCACCAGAAACCGCAGAAAGGAGGGCCGCCATTTATTGGGCGCTCGGATCAGCCCTTCACACCATAGATGTGCTGCTGCATCCCGCTGCTCCCTTTTTGACGGAGTATCTATTTAACAGCTCCCTGAACGTAGGGAAAAGGGGGTCCCTGCTGCAGGAGGGGATGCCTGCCATCGACGGGGAAACGGATTATGGATTGATAGATAGGTTTCAAGTTGTATGGGCCGTGGTGTCCGCGTCCAACAATGCCAGAATGAAGGCTGGGATAAAGAGGAGATGGCCAATCGGGCGCCTGTTATTCTATACAAATGTGACGGTTCCTCCCGAGGATCTGGAACTGATAAAGGGGCTGGCAAATGTAAGGGATGTGCAACAGGTGACCGATGCGTCTTCGATGCCTATGAAACGAGTAGTAAGGGTAAATAGAAGAGAGGTGGGGAGGTTGTTCAGGGAAAGGTCGGCTATAGTAGAGGCCAAGCTGAACGTTACCGACTTCAGCAGAATGGACCCTTCAAAAGGGGTAGATATAGAAGTGGGCTTACAAACGGTTCACGTTCCACCTGAAGCCCTTGATATAGAATATGAACCGTTGCCTGATACTTCTCTGGTGCTCGAAAAGGACCTAATATTGGTGCTGGAAATCAAAAGGGATGCTGAGCTCATAAGTGAAGGCTATGTTCGCGACGTTGCAAGGAGGATTCAATATCTCCGTAAGGAGAAGGGTTACAACCCTACTGATGTGCTGCCCCTTGCACGGATAGCCGGCCTTGACGAAGAAATGGCCAATATGCTCCGCGGCTCACTTGACAGGCTGGCCTTTCTCGTCAGAGTTAAGCGAGTAGAAATTCTAAGGGAGCCGGCCGATGGCATAGACTGGACTGAAGTGGACCTTGATGAAAGGAAGATCCATCTATCAGTTTAGGAAATATGGAAAGGAGGCCGCTGCCGGGAATTTCGGGATGCTCGACCTATGGCGGTCGCATCCAATCGAACCCGGGCTAAGGGCTTTCCGCCTAGGGAAGTCCACAGGCCCCTGCGCTGCCACTACGCAACAGCGGCCACCCAATGAGCGTGAAGTATTGCAACTAATAAATTTTAGCATTACGATCCTTTGTTGCATAATTTATGATCTTACTCATTAAGTCATTATCAAAGGGGTTCCCTAAAGACCATATAGATGTGTTTACGATTATTTAAACAGAAAGCCTACGGCTTAAGCCGTAGGATGAATGCTAACCCTACATATATATCGCAATGGCATTAAGATTCAGGCACGAAACTACTCCTGTGGAAACATGAGAAAGTCGTGCATGAAAGTCCCCATGCAGTGATTGGTCCGAAAGGACTTCAGCATGAGGTTGGGGAATGTCCCCGTTCCGCAGTCTGGGTAGAGGAATGGATAAAGACATATCCCGATTGCATGCAGACAGGGATGTATGCAAGG
>JAJZYL010000024.1 GCA_021798095.1 archaeon
GTCACATGGCCAGTCGGAAGCGATTTAAGGTCGCTGTATATTATCTCCAATTCATTATAAACGTGGGCCTGATAGGACCTCTTGACGTACTTTGGTCTCATCGAGACCCTCGATATTTCCATATCCCTCTTCTCCCTGGTGATACCTTCATAGAGCCTGTAGCCAGGAGCTGCCCTTAGAACGTCCAGGAATACGGACTTCCGGTCCAGAAGCCCAATCCTCCGCATGGCCTGTGCTGCCTTGAACGCCAGCCTGGTATTATACCGATCGAACTCCTCCCCTACCACAGATGGATCAGCGGCTATGGCCCTCCCTTCCTCTGCATCAATTATGAACGTATTGGAAACCGATGATATGTTAAAGAGTTCATATCCATCCCCCTTCATAATTGAATTGATGCCGGAGAAGTCGTATCCTATTTCAGCGATAAGTTCGTCAATCCACGCGCGGCTCGTCTGCATACATAACTTGTCAGGCGTATGGTTATATACTTTTCCGAAAGGTGGATCCGGCTCGTGCCAATAGCGTACAGCTCATGGGGCTATCATCAAAATGCAGGATAAATTTATTAGATCGCTTATAAGCTCTCAAATATCTTGCTTTCAATGGTTATTTTTGACAGATTTCTGATGGGCTTTGCGCTAGCTGTTCATATCATCATCGCATCCATAGGTATAGCGCTGCCCCTTATCATCCTAGCGGCTGAATTCATTGGAATTCGCTATCACGATCCTTATTATAAGGCGCTCGCGAAGAGGTTAGCCGTTGTTTTCATCATTCTTTTCGCAGTGGGCACCGCTTCGGGGACCGTCGTTGCCCTCAATCTGCTCTTCCTGTGGCCTCAGTTTATGGCCGTGGTCGGCCAGGTGGCAATCCTACCCCTTTACGCCGAAGTCTTTGCATTCTTCCTGGAATCCATATTTGTGGGAATATACTTCTATTCTTGGGATAGATTTTCAAACGGATACCTTCATCTGCTGACCGGTATACCTGTAGCGGTAGGCGCCTCGCTATCGGCCGTGTTCATTACGCTGATAAATTCATTCATGAATACCCCGGTTGGTTTCAATATCGGTGAATACCTTAGCGCCGGCGCTGTAACTGGCGTAAACCCTTACGCCGTCTTCTCCAGCCCGGCCTCCTTTCTAGAAGTGCCGCACGTCCTCTCTACATCCTTCTTTGCTGCTTCCTTCATATTTGTAGCCTTCTTCTCGTACCGGTTGTTACGCGCTCAAACCCCAAGGGAAAAAAGGTACAACAAGGGGGGCCTGAAGATATCCATAGGGCTGAGCGCTGTGTCCGTGCTGTTCGCTGTCATTACGGGCATCCTGTCCATAGAAAATCTGGCAGCCATCCAACCCGAGAAGTACGCCGCTATTGAAGGGGACCTGGTGCCGATGTCCCATGCACCCGAGTTAATAGGTGGGATCCCGGTAGGGGCACATTCATTGGGTTACTATCTATCCATACCCAACCTCCAGAGCATCCTTCTGACCGGTAGCCCCTCTGGAGTTGTTCCCGGCCTGAGCAGCTATCCTGTTTCTACTTGGCCTCCCTTGATAATTCATTTCATGTTTGATTTTATGTTCGCCGTCGGGGTGCTGCTGGGCATATACCTGGCTGCTACCCTGGCCATTGAGCTGCTAAGGAAGGCAAAGGTCAGGCGGAGCGTACTTGGAATCTCGATCGAAAAGGGGTCATCCGAAAGTCGCACCCTGCTGAAGCTCAACGTGCTTGCGGCAGCGCTTGCTGTAATACTGCTGGAAGTTGGCTGGATGGTTGACGAGCTCGGGAGACAACCATGGATAATCTACAACGTGATGACGGTATCACAGGCCGCTAACGCCTCGCCGTCGGTCCTGCCCATAACGATCCTCATAGTTCTGTTCTATGCCCTGATCATCCCCTTTACGATCCTTGTTCTGAGGAGGGTGTTCAGTACCAGGCCTCTGGATAAGGAGGTGCATGAATGATGGATTCGACATACCTGATAAATTACCTGATATTCGCAGCGTTCCTTACTTTGTTCGCGCTCGAAATAGGCGTCGCTACGCTCTCCCTTATGTCGGTGGAGGATTACAGGGCGAAACTGGCATCGTACATCACCCCTATATGGGAGGTGAACGGCACCTTCATCGTATTTTACCTGGTGAACTTCGAAGTTTCATATCCGAGCCTCTTATACATGGCTGGAACGATATACATAACCATAGCTCTACTTGGCGGGCTGATCCTGATACTTAGGAATTCATTCCTGGCATACAGCGAATACATTTCTGGAGATATGGGAAGAAGGTTCCTCAGGATTTACGCCGTTTCAACTATAGTAGTGGCGTTCCTAGCTCTATCTATACTCAGCTCTTCGGTGAGCGGAATCGGGATCAACCCGGAAACGGTTTCAATAAATATCCTTGCGGCGATCTTTAATCCTTTCAACATCCTCATGTTCGTGAGCGTGGCCCTGATCACGCTGTTCGTCTCATCTAACGCTTTCAACATAGCGAGAATCAAAAGGTATAGTGCAGCGCTTCTGTTGCTGGCCCTAGCAATCGTCTACCTCATACTTCGCGAATATGTGCCGTACACGCTTTCAGGGGCGCTCGGCGCGCCCATGCTGGCATTCTATGTGTTCACCGCCATCGTGGCCGGGCTATCGATTACGTCGTTCAAATTCACCGGATACATATCTATAGCCTGGTTCTTCATTGCCGTGGTCATGTTCGGCATCCTTGAGTATCCGTTCATCTTCGGCGGCAAGGTCAACATAACGCAGTACCTTACTACATCGACGATGGCTGGAGCCGCGCTTCCGATCACCGTAATAGGTGGGTTGATGGTGATAGCATCTCTGGCCTATCTGATTTACATCAATTACGCAGGGGGAAGGAGAAGGGCCTATGGAAGCTGAGCTCGGCGAGATAGCCGGCGACAAAAAATAGAGTACATGAAGCTGACGCGCCATTGATGAGCATTGGAACATAATCCAAGACACAGCGCGAACTATGCTGAGGGGACAGGCGGGCCGAATTGGCGCCCGTCGTATCCTAACCCCTTAATCTGGTATATCATCCTTAAGTTTTTAAATCGGATGCTTCGACTTATGATATGGAGGCCAACTCGGATATACACGGTCTTTATAATCTTAAACCGGACGAAAGGGTAGACAAGCTCAAGGGGGCAGGGCTCACGGAACAGGATCGTGCGGCACTCCTCGGGGGAGGGCTCACGATGGAGGCAGCGGACAGGATGATCGAAAACGTAATAGGTTTCTTCAAGCTCCCGCTGGGAGTTGCGACGAATTTCAGGGTGAACGGCCTCGACAGGCTGATCCCCATGGTAATAGAGGAGCCATCGGTTGTTGCTGCTGCCAGCAACGCGGCCGGGATAGCGAGGGCGCATGGGGGGTTTATAGCAAAGGCCGATCCCCCGGTCATGATAGGACAACTGCAAATAGTGGACACAGCCGATGCGACAGAATCTATGAAGATGGTGCTGGAGAAAAAACAGGCCCTTATCAAGGAATGTAATGCTCTCATACCCACGCTGGTCGACCTAGGAGGAGGCGTAAGGGACATAGAGGCGAGGGCCATAGATACGGGCAGGGGAAGGATGCTAATCCTCCATCTGCTGGTTGACTGTCGTGATGCTATGGGTGCCAACACGGTCAACACGGTCGTAGAGACGATGACGCCCCGGTTCGTCGAACTGACAGGAGGAAGGGCCAGGCTGAGGATAATTTCGAACTATGCGGTCAAGAGGATAGCCAGGGCAAGAGGGGTATTTGATAGAAAGCTGGTTGGTGACGATGTAATAGAAGGCATACTGGACGCCAGCGACTTTGCCGCTAACGACGTATACAGGGCCGTTACTCACAACAAAGGGATCATGAACGGCATATCGGCGGTAGCGCTTTCCCTGAGCAACGATACGAGGGCCATAGAGGCGGGCGCGCATGCCTATGCGTCCAGGTCCGGCAGGTACGCGCCTTTAACGGACTGGCGTAAGGACGGGGACGGCAACCTGGTCGGCGAAATTGAGCTACCCTTGGCTGTGGCTACGGTGGGAGGTGCCGTCAATGTAAACCCCATATCCAAGATCGCCCTTAAGCTGCTGGGCGTAAGGACATCTGTAGAACTGGCAGAGGTGATGGCAGCGGTGGGGTTGGCCCAGAACTTCGCAGCCCTTCGCGCGCTGGCGGCCGAAGGCATACAAAAGGGCCACATGAAGCTACACGCCAGGGACCTCGCCGTAAGCGCAGGAGCAAAACCAGATGAAGTCGATGCGCTTGCCAGGAAGCTAGTGGAAACAAGGGTGGACTTTGATAACGCCAAGAAACTGCTTGAAGAATTAAGGCACAAGGGGAGCGAGTGACCAGCCCTTGTTTAACGACAGCGTAGGCCTCTATGAATACCAGGGCGGCATAGCGGTGGACTGTGATGAGGATAGCCTGAACCAGTATGGCATCGTACACGGGGGGTTACTGTCAACGCTGCTGGACGAATCTATGGGATATCTTATACTGAAGAAGGGGACCAAGGTGGTGACCGCGCAGATATCCGTGCAGTACATACTTCCTGGGAAAAGGGGAAGGATAACTTCAAAGGCTAACATGGTCAGGGAGGGTAAGGACCTTATATTCATGGAAGCTACTGCGGAGCAGGACGGCGTAACACTTGCAATGGCCACCGGCATATATTTCAAAATATGAATAGAGGGTGGAAGCTGATCCCTGATACATGATGAAAGCTCTAATAGTCGGCAACCTGACCTATGACGTAATAAGGACAAGGGCCGGAACCACGGTCTCCCTGGGCGGCCCACCATCTTACGCCGGCCTATTCCTTAAAAGGGCCGGCGTATCCGTTGATGCCATCAGCTCATTCGGCGACGATATCAGGCCCTTCCTGCAGACCATAAACGCCGATGTCAATATCCGCAGTGGCAACCCAGGCTGCCTCCTGACCACGAGCTTTAGCATAGAAATTAATGACCGCAGGAGCCTGACGTTATTAAAGAAAGGGTGCGATATATCAGAACGAGCTCGCGATGGTTATGATGTTATAATCATTAACCCGGTTATGCAGGAGGTCCGCATTGAGGATATAGAATATTACAGGACGTACACCAGGCTACTCTACCTGGACCCCCAGGGCTTCCTGCGGAGGGCCATGGGCAACAGGATCGGGCTAGTACGGGATGCAAGGATGCTCAAATATCTCAAATACGTTGATTACATGAAAGCGGATCAGGAGGAAGTGCTTGCCCTCAGCGGGAAAAAGGTGCTAAAGGAGGGCATAAGGCTCCTGCTCAATACCGGTCTGAAGGGCCTGCTGCTGACCGAAGGAAGCAAACGCTCCAGCCTTATCACGGCCGACGGCGTCCAGTATCAGCTGCGCGTCCCTCATACCAACGTTTTGGATGGAGTCGGCATGGGCGACCTGATGGGAGCCGGCTTCGTGATGGGGCTTGCAACTCCAGAAATATATGACACGACCGCGATTAAAGGAAAGGAGGCCATCTGTGCAGGGACGGAAGCTGTTAACCTGAGCGATCCCAGGAGGATGGGGCTTGCGCTGGGGGTTTCAGCAGCCATATCATCGGCGAACACGCCGGCCCTAAAGAAGGTACCAGAATACAACGGCGCGCTGTCCCTCGCAAGAGAACTTTATCAAAAGGTTAAGGTGTTAAAGGTCAACAAAAGGTTATGAAACAAAATAAAAAAATAAAAGGTGAATAACCGCGAGTTAGTAAAAACCGTTGGTTAAGTTTACTCTTCCTGGGTACTTCCGCCTTCTTCGGTTGAACTTGCCTGTCCTTCGCCCTTGGCGACTTCGCCAACTGCGAACCTGTTAGCTACCCTTGTTATCCTGACCTTGCATGTTTCTCCCTTCTTTGCGCCAGCGACGAATACAACAAAACCTTGTACTCTTGCTACGCCTTCGCCTTTCTTGCTTATTTCGGTGACCTGTAGGTCATATTCTTTTCCTACTTCGACAGGCTTCTTCATGAAGAAGTTGCTTCCGTAACCTCGTTCGTCTCTACTCAATACGTTCAGCTCCTTATTTATACTCCTCTGGGTACCTTATTTAAATGTTTCTGATGCTCCTTCGATGGCCGACCTGATCCTGTTTTCAGCCCTTCTGACGCCGATATCATATATGTACGGGCCAAGCCTCGGGCCCCTTTCTGTGCCCAACAGTATCCTGTAGAGCAACCTGAATAGGGAGGAAGGTTCCATTGAACGATCATGTGATACATTGAATATGGCATCCTGTATGGCTGAAGGGCTGGAGGCTTCCCTTATGCTCACTAGAAGGGACTGCAATGCGCTTATCTCCTCTGCACTGAGCTCAACGGGCCCTGTTTCACCGCTTGATGACAGCTCCCTTGCCCATGCGTAAGCCAGGTCTATCTTATGGTCTATTGAGTCACCATCCTTTAGAGCACCATAGGATTTCAGCTTTAACTTTACAAAGTCCCTGTACGAATCCTCCGGCGCAACCGAGGCCAGCTGCACCAGCAGGTTATAGGCCACATGCGTCTCCGGACGCTGAGGGGGTTTTAGAAAGTTGACATACTCATAGAGGCCCTTCAGCTTTCGGAGCTTGTTCTGGTCGTCCTCCTTTACACGCCCAAAATATATGTCCTCCAACCGATCATACTCGTCCATGTACTTGGGCACGTCCTCCAGCGATACAGCTCTGGACCCGGCTATCCTTTTGTACATAAGCAGCAACAGGCTCCTGTCGCTCCCGTACCTGAGCCATGACTGTGGCGTCAGTACGTTCCCCGCCGACTTAGATATCTTCTTTCCGCCCTTATCCAGGAACATTTCGTATCGTATATGATATGGATGGGGATAACCGAATACTTCATCCGCAACCCAGTCGTTGAACTTGACGGAGTCATATATGTCCTTCCCGTAAGCCTCGAACCTTATGCCCAGCGACGCCCAGCGCGCCGCCAGCTCCACCTTCCAGCTCAGCTTCCCCTCCCCCTCGGTCAACCTGATATCCCCTTCATAGCCACAGCCTGGCAGCCGCCTTCCCCTGATTTCGGTACCCTCACACTTGAAGTGAACCGAATCCGTGGCTTCATCATAGCTCATCACCCTGGTAGTGTATATTCGCCCGCAGTTCGGACATACAACAAAATATGGAAGCGAACTTTCATACTTTTCCTGACCTAGCATGACCTTCATCTTTGCGCCGATGGCCTCCGCTTTCTTAAGCGCGATCCTTTCATAATCTATGAGCAGGTTCCTCCTGTAGACTTCGGAGCCCCTAAGGTATTCGTACTGGACCCCAAGCCTGTCCAGCGCATCAACCAGGAGGAGCCCCATATGCTCACCATAGCTCTTATGGCATCCTAACGGATCCATGATCCTGGAAACCGGCTTGCCAAGCTCCTGTTCGAGCTCCTTTGGGAGGCCGACAGGCACCTTGCGAAGCCCATCCATATCGTCAGAGAAGGCTATCAGCTTTGACCTGTAGCCCTGATCCTCCAGTGAAAGCCTGACCGCATAGGCGCGCAGGGCATCTGAAAGGCTCCCTAAGTGGGGAAAGCCTGAGGCGCCTAGGCCGCTCTCCACCCTGATCTCCTGAACGCTCCTCTTGAGCTGCTGCTCCCTCTCTATGATCGACCGTCCTACCTTATCTATCCAAGTACCCCTTCCTACTATCAACGATATATGGCCAAGCCTTCAAGGTTTAAAGCTTTGTTGTAAACAGGACCGATTTTCGACGGTGGTCACTGCTTAATTTGAAGCAGCTCATTCACGGCCTTCCTCACAGCCTCCTCCGACGTTATGGATGGCCTCCACCCTGTTCCCCTCTCAATTAAAGATGAATCAAGCATCATGAGCCTTACATCTCCTTCCCATCCCCTGCCATCGTGTATATCGTTGAACACATGCTGTGGGGAAATGTGCATCCCTTCTTCAACGATCTGAGCTATTCGTTCAACGGTAACCCAGTCCTTATTGCCAACGTTGTATGTTTTCACCCCATTTAACTTTAGCCCGACAAGGAGATCAATGAGGTCATTTACGTGAACGTAGCTCTTCCTCTGCCTTCCATTGCCGAGTATTTCAAGCTTCTCGGGATTTAGCCTGAGCTTCCTGATGAAATCAACTATGACACCATGGCTCATCCTTCCACCTATGATGTTTGCAAGCCTTAACGATGTGATTGGCATTCCATAGTTCTTGCCGTAAAACTCCAGAACCTGCTCCCCTAGCATCTTGTACAGGCCATAATATGATATTGGGCTTAACCGTTCGCTTTCAGGCGTCGGTATCCGGTCGGCTTCGCCGTAGACGGTTGATGATGAAGTGAAAATGATGCCAGAAGCATCACAACTCCTGGCCATTTCAGCAGCGTTAAGGGTAGCCCTTACGTCCCTGTCAAAGTGCTCCTGAGCCTGCTGCATTGATTCCCTTACATCCGGGTCAGCAGTGAGGTGGTAAACGAGTGAGCCCTTTGCAATTTTTGGCCTTTCCCTCGACAGATCGGCTTTTACATACTTAGCCCTCCTGTTCCTGTATGAGCCTGAAGAAAAGTCATCGATGACGGTTACATCTCCAAGATTGGCGAGCCTGTCCACAAGATGTCCGCCAATGTACCCCGCTCCACCGGTAACTACAAAGTCCAATGAAAGGCCTTCCCCCGAAATGAATTTAAGTGTTGCGGGGCGCCAAATTGTTAAAGCAAACATACGTTAAGATTGGTGCCGGCATGAAGTCGGTAGTAGACTTTAGATTGACACGCGCTTTCCTTAACTTGTCAGCTAAAAAGGCATATTCCTAGGGCGTTGTTAAACTGGATCAAAAAATTTAGGTGTAGGGGACGGGGATCTTCTCGATCATCTTCCCCTGCCTAGATGCCTTGACCCTTTTGATCGCTTCCTCAAATGACTGGCTCCTGATTGTAAGGTAGTCCAGATCGACCTTGGCCTTATCGGGCGTTGGATGTTTGGATATGTAATCCTGAAGTACCAGTGAAAGGGCCGTGTTGACCACCGATGCTATGTCGGCTCCGCTGAACCCATCCGTCTGCGAGGCGAGGTTTTCTGGGCTTACCTCCGAAGATATGGGCTTTCCTCTGAGATGTATCTTGAATATTTCAGCCCTTGTAGCCCTGTCCGGCAACGGAACCATTATCAGCTTGTCAAACCTGCCAGCCCTTAGCAATGACGGATCCAGCATGTCCAATCGGTTGGTAGCCGCTATGACCACCACCCCTGAGAGGGGCTGCATGCCATCGAGCTCCGTGAGCAGTTGGCTGACCACCCGCTCGGTGACCCCGCTGTCCGAACTCATGCCCCTCGTCGGTGCCAGAGAATCTATTTCGTCAAAGAATATTATGCATGGAGACGCCTGCCTCGCCTTCCTGAATACCTCCCTGACCGCCTTCTCAGACTCACCCACCCATTTGCTCAGCAGTTCCGGGCCACGAACGCTTATGAAGTTGGCCTCACTCTCGTTGGCAACGGCCTTGGCAAGGAGCGTCTTCCCCGTCCCTGATGCCCCATATAACAGGATGCCCTTTGGTATATCGTATCCTATCTTCTTGTAGACGCTGTTGAACTTCAGAGGCCATTCCACCGCCTCCCTGAGTTCGACCTTTATTTCATCAAGGCCGCCAATATCGCTCCATTTGATGTCCGGAGTCTCTACATACACCTCTCTCATGGCTGATGGCGTGATCTCCTTGAAGGCGTTCTGGAAGTCATCCTGTATCACCCTTATGGAATTGAGGATTTCCGTCGGTATCTGCTCGGTTTCAAGGTTTATCTTCGGAAGTATCCTCTTTAGTGCCTTCATGCCGGCCTCCTTGCACAGGTACTCCAGATCCGCTCCTACGAATCCATGGGTCTGCTTGGCTATACGCTCTACGAACATCTTCGGAAGGATCTTCTTAATGGCCTCTAATGCGGCCTTCTTAGCCGCGTCATTGTGCCCTATCTCCTTAATGGCGGTAATGAAATCAGCTGCGTTCACTTCAATGCCATTCAGCGAATCACGGGAGCTATCGATGTTGATGTTTGGGATGCACTTCCTGAGGGCTTCAAGCCCCAGCCTGGTGCTGGCTTCTGGGGCGCCATTCTCCTTAAGCGCTGAAAAGTAATCGTCCATTTCCATCTCGAAGTTACCCAGAGAGTTTATGGCCTCCTGTGATAGCCTCTCGGATTCGATGTCTATACCCGGATCGAGAGGCATGTTCCTGGTGTGAATCTGTAGTATCTCCAGCCTGCCGTTCTTATCGGGCACCTTTAGCTCTATTTCCCTGTCAAACCTCCCAGGCCTTCTAAGCGCCGGGTCCACTGAATTTGGCCTGTTGGTAGCCCCTATGACCACCACCTTGCCCCTTCCCTCCAGTCCATCCATAAGCGTAAGCAGCTGGCTGACCACCCTCCTTTCCACCTCACCAGTGACCTCTTCCCTCTTGGGGGCTATTGAATCAATTTCATCTATGAATATAATGGATGGCGATTTTTCCTTGGCCTCATTGAACTTCTCCCTGAGCCTGGCTTCGGATTCTCCGTAGAATTTGCTCATTATCTCCGGCCCACTAATGTGAATGAAATGAGCGTTGGTTTCGTTAGCCACGGCCTTGGCCAGCAGCGTCTTTCCTGTCCCGGGGGGCCCATACAACATGACGCCCGTTGGAGGTTCAATGCCTAGCTTTTCAAACAGCTCCGGGTGCCTTAAAGGAAGCTCCACCATCTCCCTGATCTTCTGTATTTCATCCTTCAGGCCGCCTATGTCTTCGTAGGTGACCCTGGGCACACCCTTCAGTTCTCCGCCCTTTCCGGACCGCTGTATGGTCGTCTTCTGATTTATTATAACGGCGTCCGCGGCGGGGCTCACGCTTACTATGTTGAACGTTATCCTGCCCCCGAAATATGGGACCATGACGTTATCGCCCTTCGTTACAGGCATCCCCTCCAGCGCGTCCGTTATATAGCGCTCGTCAATGAAGGGAACGTCCTCCAGTGGCGTAATTATCACCCTTTCGGCGGCTCCGGCCCTTATCTTCCTTATGGCCACGTTATCGCCTATCGCTACGCCGGAGTTGTTCCTTATCAATCCATCCATCCTAATTATGCCTCGCCCTTCGTCCGTGGGATAGAGCGGCAGGCATTTGGCTACCGTTCTCCTCTTCCCCTTGATTTCAATTACGTCACCGGTTGAGAGGCCCTGGCTGTCCATCACTTCATAGTCGACCCTAGCCACGCCCCTTCCCACATCCCTTGTATAGGCTTCAAGGACCTTTAACATCATGGGTGATTCTGACATATTCTCGCCTTCCTACTGTATATTTATCCTCTTATACCCCTTATTAACGTTGCCCTTCAATTTTAACCTGATGGATAATACCCCGTTAACAAGCGTCGCTTCTACTCTGTCAGGATCAACTTCATCCTTAAGTGGTACGGTGCATCTATAGTTCCTGTTAATGCCCTTTCCCTCTATGGTCACCTCATCCTCCGAGGCGGATATCCTTAGGTCATCCTTCCTGACTCCGGGGAGCTCCACAATGACTTCTATATTATCGTCATTGACGTGCTGTTCGTAGAGCGGCTCTCGAACCTTATCCTTTATGCTATCGCCTATCTCCTTGAAGTGAGGCTGCCCGTTTTCATCAAAGCCTATGGCGAAACCC
>JAJZYL010000025.1 GCA_021798095.1 archaeon
TTAACGCGGTTGCAGCCGCAGTCAAATCAGCAGGCATCCCATTAGTCTGGGCAAGGGAAACGCCGCTAGGATCTCCGCTAAGGGTAAACGACCCCAGTAAGGGGTAAAGGCCTGCTTCAGCATGTTGTAGGCTGGGCCCGCCTGAGCTCTGTGCTATCATCTGTTGCCCGCCTGCGACGACGATGGCACTTAGCAGGATGAGCATCAGAAGCACTGTAAGTCTTTGGGTGTAATTCGGCTTCATACCCCATCACATAGCCGGTAATGGTAGCGGTACCCCGTAGAGAAGCTCTTAACGTACAGGTTCCCTATGCATACGGTAAATCTGCAGCCCAATATGGCACCGTTCATTTTATATCAGCTTATAAATATTCCGAGGAATAAATTTGCCCCAATAGAATCTGGGCTTTTTCTCCCATGCAATAGGTCTTCATTTCCCCTTTTCCCTGATCCTCAGTATACCATCGACAAGCCCATCTACTGCCTTTGCCGGGTCAGCGCTCTTCATGACGGCCGATGCCATGGCCGCCCCATCGGCCCCCAACTGGATGGACCTGTAGACGTCTTCGCCCGTGACTATACCGGCACCCGCGAGGAGGAACACCTTTCCACCTTGCCTGTTGGCATCCACGGCCCTGGTTATAACTTCGGGTTTTTCTCTGGATATTGCCCTTCCGGTGCCAATGAGTTCGGGCGGTTCGATAAGGAGCGCCGTTGGCTTGAGAAGCCCGACCGGAGCCACCAGTTCGTACCTGTCTACGCATACAACGCTTTCAAGCCCGGACTCCTTCATCCTATTTATAGCATCCGAAAGTTCAGAGAGCTTCATGCTTCTTTCGCTGTGGTTTAGGATTGATCCCTTGGCGCCGGCCTCCTTTAAGAGCTCGGGGGTTATGCTCCCCGTGGCAGCCCCGAGAGGCGACGCATCTACATGCTGAGCGAACACCGGTATCGATATCCCGTCCGCCAGCCTGCTTATCATGGTGGCCGGCACGGAAATTATTATTTCCACGGATCGCTCTAGGCTTATCCTCTCCAAGATACGAGAGAACGATATAGCTCCTTCTCCGTATGAGTTGTTGTACAGCTTAAAGTTTATCAAAAGTAATGGCGGCTTCACGCTATAGTATAACTTCCATTGAAAATATGCTTTTCTGTGACGGGCCATTTATCCTCTCTACCGCTGATCGGTCGTCTTGTGCAGTTCCGTGCTATTTTATAATTTTTATATTTCTGCATAAGAATTAGCGAATATCTTATATATATACAGTTAGATACCCCAGTAAGGTAATTTATAATGGAAGAAAAGGTAGCATTAGAATCCAAGCCCATAGTAAGCAGGTGGGCCAACAGGTTCATATGGGCATCGATAATACAGGGATTATTCGCTGTGGCATGGACAATTCCCATAGTGCTTCCAAATATCCGCCCCTCGGTAGCGCAGGTTATAGCAAGCGGTAGTGCGGGGACATGGTTTCTAGTCGGATACACCATGTACATAGTTGTAGGCGTATTCGGCGCCGCGGTTACAGCCCTCTTCTATCATCACCTTGAGGTTGAAATGAAGAAGACCATCAAGGGATTCTCGAATGCATTAGCCTGGGTTCATCTTGTGGTGATGAACGTGGGAGCGGCGGCCGTAACGTGGGCTCTCATGTTTGCAGGGTATTTCGGTGAGGCCGATCTTATGCCGGCGAGCGAAGGTGGGAAGGGGCTAAATGCGGGTCAGGTTCATGTGATACTATTGTCACACTTCATAGACCCTGTTGGAGCGCTTCTAATCATAACAGCACTGGGCGTCCTAGCGGGTGGACTGGTTTTTGTATTGACGTACTTCCGTAAAGAATAAATCATCCACCTCTTTTTTATCAATAATATGCCGGTGTTAACCGATTGACCATATGGTATAGCGTATTTAGGAACGCCGCCTATTCTTACCTTGCAGGGTTTATAATTTGGACGGCCCTATTTATCCTGCCCTTCAGTCCTTTTACATACCTTCTCCCGATACTGGTGCGCGGGGGGCCAGGGATATGGTTAATTCTGGGGTATCTGCTCAACCTTACAGTAGGCGTGATCGGTTCCGGGATGCTGTCATCACTTATATACACCATCGAAATACATGAAAAACGCGTTATAAATAGAAAGCTCATGATTTCCGGATTTACGATTCTGAACGGGGGCATAATCTCAAGCTGCGTGCTTCTTGCCACGGCCGGTGCGCTTGGGGGGTACGCCATCGATATAGGCGGCGCATCCGAGCTGGCGGCACAGGGGCTTCTTACGGCGTATGTTTATCCCATCACCATCACCGTCATCATGGCCATAGTGGGGGCAGCCTTAACTCTACTAACTATGATCGGTGCAAAGGCGCCTGTAGCTTGATCGGACTGAGAGGGGCATGGCGGAGGAGAAAGGCCTGGTTATTCGCCCTTTTGATGATCCTACTCGTATCCATGGCTACCACAACACAGATATCCATAGGCAATGCGAAGTCGCCGGAGCGTCTGGCTCCGTCATCAGGGGCAAATTATTATAACGGTGGCGCCTCCTGGGGCGCTGGGCTCGTAGTGCCTGAAGGTTCCCAGACAGCAAATGGCGGCAGGGTTGACTGGGCCGACGTGCAAAACGTTTCGGTCCTCTTCCGGCTTCCGGACATCAATGAGACCGACGGCACGATTTATATGATAATATCCCTGATGACTTCAAACGGTTCAATAATCCAGGCTGCAGCAGGCCTGTATCCAAATTCGAGCTACTGGGGCACTTACGCCATGTATATAGCCAATCCAGCAAGGCAGGTATACACACCGATAATTTCAACCGAAGATCCCTGCATGGCGCCTGGCGACCTCGTAACCATGTCCATATATTTCCTCCCTGATAGCGGTTGGAACCTGCTTCTCCTGGATCTTACAAATGGACTATCGGCCAGCGCATCGTTTGGACCCGGGCTGCCAGCATCACTAAAGGTAGGTGATCAGTTCGTGTTCGCGCTGGAATCATATACTTCTACCCTTTCCGTATTTGAAAACATGGGCAACGTCACGCTTTATGCGCTTCTGATCAATGGGGAGGCGGTTATGAGCGGCAGCTACCTCTACAGCGGGTGGAATAACCTCCGCTATCCGCTGTTCATAGTTGGAGGAGCCAGTGTGCCGAACTTTATGGCCATGAACCTGACTGCGTCTGGCGGGGTAGTCTGGAGCTACAGGAGCCAGTGGGGTTCCCCATCTTCAGGCCCAGCCGCAGGGCTAGACCTAATTTTCTTGGCACTGGCCGCTGCCGCCGCAGTCAACGTGGTGATATTGGTTCTGCTCATATGGAGCAGGAGTAAGGCTAAAGAGAGGCTTAGCGTGCGATAAGGATAAACAAATTAACCGCCTCTCCTGACCAGTGGCATGTCAGTAAGGCGGGCCTACCTGATCAACGCCTTCGCCAATGTATACTTTGCAATGATGCTATTCATCCTTGGCATATACGTCATTGCGCTGGGGGGCTCGTCCGTAGCTGTAGGAATCGCGTATGCAGTCTACAACCTGATGATCTTTATCTCGGGATTGCTGGCCGGCCCAATAATAGACCGTAATATGCTGAAGGCCATCATGTACATCGGGGTTGCAACCATGTTTTCAGGCCTGGTGGGCATGGCCATTGTCACCTCCATATTAGGCGTATATATTTCAATAATCCTAATAGGGTTTGGTGCAGGCTTCATAGCCACAGGCCTTCTTGTGTTCGCCAGCCACGCCGGTGGGCAGGCCGACGCCAACGTTTATGGTAAGCTCATCTCCTATTCTGCCATCGGTTCGGCTATAGGCGGAGGGATAGGGTACCTGATCCTCATATTTGGCGAACTCCTATCAAGAGAACTATTAGGGGTGCGAATGATATTTCTGGCTTATGCATTTCTTTCGATGATCCCCAATGTGTACCTGATTTGGCGGACCGATATGGCCTATGCCAAAAGGGAGGAAAGGGGAGCTGCAGGAAGGCTGAACCTTAAAGCCATAGGCGGCGCGCTAATGGCTACATCATTTCAGGCACTGGCCCAGGGGATAACATACCCTATGATATTTCCGTTCCTAACTGAGAGATTTCATGCTTCCTTTTTGATCGTAGCTTTAGCTTATGCCCCTTCTGGAGCAGCCTGGCTGCTGTTCAGCAGGAGGGCAGGATCGCTTCTGAACCGCTATGGAATACACCGCAGATTTGCCCTCGCCACTATAATCAGCGCGGTTATCGTTATGATCATACCGTTCTCAAATAGCCTGATACTTCTGAGCGCCCTCTGGGCGATTGAGGGGCTCGGGCTTGTCCTGTGGAACGTCGTCATAAACGCGCTCATATCAACTATCACCCCAAAGGACGTGTGGGGCAAGTCTTACGGCCTGGAGAACGCCACGTATTACCTGCCTTACGCGCTTGGCGCTGTAGTGGGCGGGGTCGTGTTTCTCTACTACGGCGTTGTAGCTGCATTCTACTTGGGAGCGCTGTTCTTTTTCCTGGCCCCTATTCCGTTCGTACTGAGTTACAATAGGGGAAAAAAGGCCCCTGCAGCCAATACACAAAGTAAATATCCATAGCCTGGGTAAGCCGGAGCAGATGAGCTTCAGATTTAAGCAGGTTATAGTGGTCAGGACCGATATAGGGATGGGGAAGGGAAAGGTTGCGGCTCAGGCCGCCCACGCGTCCCTTGGGGCGGCGCTCAAGGTCATGAAAAATAAGAAGGAATGGTTTGAATCGTGGGAGGAGGAAGGACAGGCAAAGGTTGTCCTGAAAGTGACCGACCTGGATGCCCTATTTGAACTGAAGGATCGCGCGCTCAAGGATGGGCTACCGGTTCAGGTTGTAGAAGACAGGGGGCTTACGCAGGTACCCGAGGGCACAGTGACTTGCATCGCTATTGGGCCTGCGCCTTCAGAAAGGATAGACATCATCACCGGGGGCCTGAAGCTTCTCTAGTTGGGAACATGGCTGCCTTTGAAGATTATGGCATCACTGAAAGAAGGATCAATTACAGGCTGACCAGCGGGTTCATAAAGGAATATTATGAAGACTTCATCGTCTGTGAGATACTAAAGAAGGGGATCAAGTTCTCCGCCCATGGCCATCCACTGTTAAGGATAAAAAAAAGGGGGGTCGGCCATGGTGAACTGGTCAGGTCGCTCCCTAATGCTAACCTATTCGGTATAAAGGATAAGGTATCAATAGCGTATCAGTTTGCATCCATGAAATCTAGAAGGCCGCCCATAAAATTTAGCAGGGATGGGCTTGAGGTCTCGACGGTGGGTTTTACGCCTGAGGCCCTAGGAAGGGGTCAGCTTCTGGGGAACGCCTTCGGGATAAGGATAAGGCGATGGAGGGGGGATGATGAAGCCGTTCGGGAATGGGAAAGGTTACTGTTAAAGGGTTTGATGCCGAATTACTTTGGTCCCCAGAGGTTTGGCGGCAACAACATCAGGATAGGTATGGACATCGTGAGGAGGAACTTCAAAGCGGCTGAGGACCGCCTTAGCGAGGACGGTTACCGGAACATAAGGGATGTGCCGCTATGGCTACGCCGGCTTCTAGTTCAATCATATCAATCTTACCTCTTTAACAGGAGCCTATCAAGGGTCGTTGATGAAGGTATTAAGGGAAAGGCCATCAGGGTAGCCATGGATGAAGGTCCATTCATGGGATACATCAGCATGGCTCCACTGGCAGGTTACTCGTTCAGGGCCAAGGATGACATCTACTCAAAGGCCCTGGTTGCCGAATTGGAAAAGGAAGGGCTCAGAGCTAGGGATTTCTATATAGATGAATACCCTGAACTGAGCGTGGAAGGGGGTTACAGGCCTGCAGCCATCATCTCGGCTAAAGCATACCATGTAACAGAGGAGGATTCCCTTTTGGTCGGCTTCCTTCTTCGCAGGGGGAGCTATGCTACATCGGCGCTCCAAGAGCTACTTGATCATCAGCGCACGCTGGAATCGCTTTGAAACACGGCCTTTATCAGCCCCTGGTCAGGGCGTACGATTTTATTCGGCCCTCTTCTAGGTCAAGGATCAATCCTCTTAATACCCCGCTTGCACATTCGCTTCCTGGATTGAAGCATGTAGTTCTGCCAATCTTAACCACCCCCCTGGCTTCGTGTATGTGACCATGCAGGCCCACCAGAGGCTGGTGCAGCTCTATGCTCTCTCTGACCGCTGTGCTTCCGGCTGGCGCCATTACAACATTTCCGCCGGTTATTACAGGCTTGAGATCCTCATCCAGCTTGGGTGCCTGGTCTATCAGTGAATCGATCGGCGGCGCATGAAAGTTAAAAATGGCGTTGCTCATGCCTTTAACCTGCTGTGCCAGCTTCTCTATCGTTTCTCCGAGCACCTTCTCATCAAGCTCCCGGGGGGTGTGCCAGGGCGTATAGTTGGTATAGCCCACCGTTATCATTTCGTGGTGGCCGTCTATGTTAACCACCTTTCCTTCAGGGTTGACCACATAATCACTTGAGTTAAGGTTTTCATCTATTTCAAAAGGATCATCATTGCCAGGCGATATATAACACTTGATTCCAGAACCTCTTAATCTTTCCTCTGCTAGATTTATCCAATTACTGATGCTATCCTTGGCCAGCTTCTTGAAGAGCGCTTCAATCATTGCTGGCTTTGCGGAAAGCTCCTCGACCCCCTTTTCATCTGTTATATATGGATAATAGCCGGAGTCCCTTATTGATTTCGACATGACCTCCACTTCTTCATGATTTTTCATGATATGCTCTTTTCCTGCATAAACGCATTTCCAGGTACCATCTGGCATCTTTAAAAGTGGTATAGCCGTCTTACCGCTTATATCGCCTCCGAGTATCAGGACGTCGGCGCTATAGAACCTGCTACCGTTTATGAACTTCCTGAAGCATCTATCGGACCCGTGCAAGTCAGATACGAAGAATATCCTAGTCTTCAAATGATTCAAGTCTGTATGCGTGCTTATTAAAGCGTTTATGCGGCCTTACGAAGAGTTCGGCCTGCCAGCTGAATAATCGATGATTTGATCTTCTGGCTCAGGGAGTTCGTACCACCTTCTTTTGTCGCCTATGACCGCTCTGATCTTCCACCTCAGGCTCTTCGGTACATCCTCGATCAATTGAAGGAGTCGAGCAATTCTGGCCCTTACCAGCTCCTTCTTTTCGCGTTCTATATTCATTCGAGTTAAGGCATCATCAACAGTGGCAAGCGTCAATTTAAAGGTCCTGTAGATGCCCCAATCATCACGACAAAGCCCGGCTATGTAACCCCCGTTAATCCTTTCATCATCGATGTCGCCTATATCATAATCGATCAGAAGGCTGATTATATCCTTGACATCCTTCTCATTTATCTCGACTATCTGAAGTTTTGTAACAAGCATATCGGCCAGGGAAATTGTGTACCTGTCAATTTCCAGCCTTTTCATGAAGTTAAACCTGTGGCACATCTCCAAACTATCCAGGAAGACGTCGACCCGCCGCCGATTAGCTGCATCCTTGAATATAAGCCGCTTCAAACCATATATGGCGTTAAACCTTTCTTCTGGGGTATACCCCATCTCAATAAATAGCTGTAAAAGCTTCCCGGCCTGTACCGCATGAGCCATAAAGTCCAGGTCGGTATAGTTTCTCTGCAGGTTCGCCTGTCTTGCGGACGGACAACGAAGCAAGAATGAAACCCCTCCCATGAGCCTTAGAATGACCTTCCTGGACTCGGCAGCATCGATGATCCTCTTTGCTTCATCAGCTGGGTCCGATAGAGGTCGCATTCGTCGCTTCTGGACCGTATTTATATTTAACCATTGCTACTCATCCGGACAGCTCATCCATATAAATGACATAGGACCCGAATTATTCGAATAATGCGCTCGGCCTACGGCGCTGGCGGTAAGGACTAAGCTGTAAATGGCAATTTTTTCTATCGGCTGTTCTGGGCTGGCAGTCAGGTCATCTCGATTTTCCTATGGGTTAGGGATTTAATATAAGTCCAAGGCTGGGCACTTAATAACGTTTTTATATACAGTGCTCTTGTAAACGATGAGGAATCAATTGAGTGAACTGGCCAAAGTGGAGGCGGCCTTATATGCATCCGGGAGGCCCCTTTCGTTGGATGAACTGATAAGGATCACCGGAGTTCCAAAGACCAGAATTAAACCCCTTTTAACCGAGCTTGAGAGTAATGTTAAGGCCTACTCTCAGGCCCTGGAGCTGGTTCAGGTTAGAGGTGACCTTTATGCGCTCAGGCTTAAACAGGACTTCGTTTATATAGCCAAAAGGTCATCGCTAAGGCCTGTAATATCCAAGGCTGTATTGAGAACGCTAACCATGGTAGCATACTACCAGCCCATATCGTCGCTTGACCTCTCCCTCAGGAGGGGTACTCAGGTTTATGGGCACCTGAAGCTTTTGGAATCTCTGGGTTATCTCAGGCATGAAGTAAAAGATAGGAGACGATATTTCTATACAACGCCATACTTTTCTTCTTACTTTGGCGTGCCGGATGATACTGATGGTATAAAAAAGAAACTCTCAAGCCTATTTAAAGCTACGCACTAGTCAGCTGTCCGGGCCACCATGGAATCTGCCCTGATTGGCTAACAACCTGCTAGCACTATTACAAATAGAAAGCAGGCAAAAAAGGGCCCCCTGGAAATGTTGGGGAGTGATGGCCTGCGCGTTCAGGCCTCTGGTGATAGAACTGGAGCCCAATTAGTTTTAATTTAACATCAGATCATAACTATCTCCTTTAATAAATCCATTGTAAAAATGCTTTTAACTTCCATCTTCCGGACTAGATCGTTGTTAAGCTACATTTATCAGGGGCTGGCCTTTGGAACGCTTGCGCTGATATTTTACACGGTCGCGGACTTGCTTGTTAAATATCCTGCCGCCAAGATGGGAAATAGGGCGGCCTCGATTATAACCCTTGGAGTCTCAAATGTACCCATAGTTATTGCCCTGGTGCTGACAGCTAACGGCGCTCACTTTAGCTATATGATGGTGGTGCTATCGGCTATAAGTGGCATATGCCTTGGAGGCGGTACGCTGATGGTACTAAAGAGCCTTGAAAGTCAGCAGGTTACGAATACAATGGCCTTAATCGAACTCGGGCTTGTGCTTACGGTCGTATATGGTATATTTGTCTTGCACGAATCGGAGCGCGTTCTCGGCTACGTGGGGGTGGTGGGCATATTTGTCGGATCTCTGCTGGTATCAACAAAGGGCTTGACCATAAATACTAAACTCATACCGGCCATGGTAGGAAACATCATATGGGGAGGCCAGTTCATAGCAATATACTATGCTATCAATTATACTAATAATATTTTATTACCAGCGTTGATCTCTTCGGTGACCGCAGTGGTCACGATAGAACTATATGCGCTGCTCTCGGGTGGTCATCATTTTGCCTTCAGGTCCGGCATGAGGAGGCCTCTTTATGTGGGCATTATTTCCGGTGCGTTCCTGGGGCTGGGCCTCATTGCTGTGATGTTTATAATGGAATTCCACGTCCTCCCTACGGGCATGTCCTTGATGGCCATCGAGCCCGTATTAATAACCATATTAGGCGTAGTCTTCTACAGGGATTCCATAACCAAGGTGCAGGCTCTGGGCATACTCCTGGCTACATTAGGTGCCATAGTGCTTGCCGGATAAACGGTGCGCTATAGCGGTCAAGATGAACTGTCACCGGTTAACCCAGAAGCAAATTCCAGCCTTCAATTGGGCGCTCAATAATGATCAACTTATTGATGGCTGAAAAGTGCATTAAAAGTGTTTGGCTAAGGAAATAGTCGTAGCCTCACTTTGCTTGCCGTGCATAATTGGCTCTGCTAAATCCGCACATTTCTTAATTAAAAAATGTGAATGTATTACCCAGGCTAGTGACCAGTTTGACTTCGTAGACGCCATTTTCAAAGAAGGGGGAAAGATCATATATGCTTCCGCTGGGTATGATTATTGAGACACTTTGGTGGGTCGCGGACGCGTCTGAAATAAGCCATGCACTAATTACAGTTATCGTCTGAGGGCCATCGTTCTCTATCAGGACTGCTGATTGATTAGCCAGAAGCGTGGCCTGATCCACTTCTGTTATAGTTGTAGGTTTAATAGAAATGATCGTCGAATTGCCTATGACAGGTACAGGTATGAGCAACTGAATTTCCTGTCCGGCCGAAACTTTCACACTTTCAAGGAGGTTCATATGGTTGGATGATATGCTACCCATGGATATGCTTACGGTACCGGGGGATACGGATCCAAGGGTAATGAAGGCTGTTAAAGACGTAGAACTTGATGGAATAGCAAAAGACATGTTAGCGGAAGAACTACCAGGTAGCACAAACGATTCCCCATCCCTTAAAAAGAGATCCTGTATCTGCATGGGAATAGATTCAGGAATGCCGAAACTGATGGAAGGCATTATTCCATTGGGAGGGTAAGCACGAATTACAAAACCATTCCAGTATGTTATGTAGCTGCTTCCCAAGGCATCTCCAACCAGCCCCAGATATTTACCATCTACAGATATAATTAAACTATTGGCGGTGCTGCCAAATGTAGCTAGATTGTTAGATGCTGGTCCTATATAGGCGGTAGCGCTGGAGCCTGACACTACTATATCGTATTGATACCATGTATTCGGCCTTTCATCTAATCCAGACGATGGCGCTGTCCAACTAGTCCAGGAATTAGTTGTGGCCAGTCCGGAGTAATCGGCTCCCCCCCTGCTATCGAGCCTTGCCATTTGCCCTGCACCATTGGCGTTCGCAAGAAAGTAAACATTGCCGAGGCCTGTGGTATAAACGTCGAAACTTATTATCTCATTTTTAGCTAATAACGGCACATATGTGTACATATAATCCCCACTTGCGGAATTTGCATAAAAAGCGTTATCTGTGGAGTAATGGCTGCCGGATGGCGCGGTGGCCGTAATCCCAGCTTTTCCCGAGATATTCCACTCAGTAATAGAAGTCGGGTTCACGGCATAATAATCGAACACGTTTTGGCCATTATCGTATTGGCCATAAACAGACGAAAGCTCGGGGGCCTCGCCTAGATATATACCATTGAAGTTTACCGAAGAGTTTTCAACTACCATCCATAGCGTTATTTGTGAATTACCAGGTATCACCCCTGGAATCTTAACCCAATAAGTAGCTACACCACCGCTTATGCCCTCAAGCCATGCATAGAGTTCTGAATTAAATGATAATGATGTAGAAGCGAAGAACCTTACGTTTGACCCGTTTGTATTTATTGTATTAAAACCATCAGATAGCAGGATCGCGTTTTCATTAGTTATATTAACGGCGATCATCTCTTGGAACGGAGAAGGGGTTGGTGACGCCTGCCCATTATCTATTATAATCGGTATAGCCTCAAATTTGGAGTAGTTGACAGCGGATGGGTTTATGGGGGCGATTTTAAATTCAGCAGCGGTCGTAGAGGCTGTAATATATATATCCGTCAAA
>JAJZYL010000026.1 GCA_021798095.1 archaeon
TTCAAGTCAGATTCGGTTTGCCAGTCCTGCTCATTCCTCTTCCTGATCTGCACCCTTATTATTTCATCTTCGGGGTGCGTCTTGCCTGCCCAGATTGAAACTGATAAATACCTGTCGGCGTCAAGCCTTCTCATATACCTCGCCTTGGGTTGAACCATATTTATCATTTTATCGGCTAAATTTAAACTTTTACAGATCTGGCTCGCTGGCTTTAATGACGGCAATTACGTTGAACAGGGCTTGATGAGACCCGTTAAAGGGGATTCCGGCTATTCCATTCGGCCGGCCATGCCTGTTGGCAACGTTTAATAGTATGATGAAGTTCTAGGGGATGTGATCGCCTTCCATGCCCGCCAGGGGATCAGGGCCTGTCGGTAAAGGGGTTAAGAAATTTGGTAAAGATATGGTTTGACCTGTTGACGCCCAAGCACTATTTATTCTACAAGTTCCTGGAGGATTCCTTCGATGTGGAGGCCCTTGTGACCATAAGGGGGTATGAGGAACTGGAACGAGTGATATCAAGGATCAAGACAAAGGCTAAACCAATGGAAGTGGGGTATCATGGAGGCAAGGACATCCTGTCGAAGTTGACAGCTGGGATAGCAAGACAACAGGCGCTGTTAGAGGTGATTAAAGGTGAAGATATAGCTGGAGCTGTTTCCTTTGGAAGTCCGGATGCTGCCCGAATCGCGTTCGGACTGGGCTTGCCACATATCATGATCTGCGATTCGCCTCATAGCGAATTCGTCTCCAGATTGACGGTTCCGCTCTCCAGTAAGCTGTTCACTCCATGGGTTATCCCAAAAACGGCCTGGACGCGGTATGGCATCGGAAAAGAAGACGTAGTGGGCTATCGCTCCATAGATCCTGCGCTATGGGTGACCAGGAGGAAGCTCTGGCCCGCCAAGAACGATATAGAAAAGGAGGGAAGCGGGGCTATCATAATCAGGGAGGAAGAGGGATGGGCTTCCTATCTGAGCAAAGCACATAATCCAATCGATATTGAAGGGCTTGCTAACAGCCAGCCGGATGAGAAGTTTATAGTGCTAAGAAGGTACACAAATACGGTTGAAACCAGGGGAAACGTAAAGATATATGGCGGCCCTTTCTTCGGCCCCAACATAATGGATGGCGCCAAGCTATTCATAGGGAGGGGCGGCACCATGACCGCGGAGGCGGCGCTTATGGGGGTGCCCGCAATATCCTTTTACCCGGGCTCCATGACGTATATTGATAAGCATCTTCTGAGGATCAGAGCGATCACGGTGGCACGGGACCAGCGCGACCTAATCGTCAAGGTGAAAAGGACCCTGGCTGACTCCGGTAATAGGGCTACAGCGCCGATCGACTTCAATGGGTTCGATGACCTATCGTCCTTCCTTCCGCCCAGGATTACCTCAGCCATAAAAAGCTACAAAGGGAAAACCTCCGCTCCCTAGGGGTAAGATGGCTCGGACGTGCCTCTGAGGGGAAGGTCTATTTGAACCAAATGGTCCCCTTTAAGGTGGTCCACCCGGCTGCCTCCAGCCCGCCTGTTGCCATATGGATACCTGGACTTCGACCTCCCTTCTTTCAGGGGAGATAGCCGGTCCAGATAACGCTAAATAATGCGCTTCCATATTTCAAGCCATGGACATCATCAAATATATTGGGGCCGGTGTAAGGCTGGGAAAAGGCGTCAAGATATGGCACTTCGCATATGTGGGTGATAACACGGTGATAGGGGATAATGTATCAATAGGCTCGCTTGCGCACGTGGACTACGGCGTCACAATAGGCAACAATGTAAGGATCGAAGGCCAGGCATATATTCCCCCCCTTTCCGTCATCGAAGATAACGTTTTCATAGGGCCTGCCGCAGTGCTGACGAACGACCCATACCCGATGAGCGGCGCGTTAATAGGGGTGAAGGTCATGAAGGGCGCAGCCATAGGTGCCGGGGCCATCATCAAAGCCGGAATAACGGTCGGTGAAAATTCCGTGGTGGGTATGGGGGCGGTCGTAGTCAAGGATGTTCCACCCAACACCGTAGTAGCTGGCAACCCTGCAAAGCCCATATACGATAAGGCGGCCTTCGACCTTAAAAGAAGGAAATGGGAGTCTTCACATTCCCCTGCGCCTGCCCATCAGGTCCCTAAGCAGCAGGAACATGTAGAACCATAGCGCAAACAGCATGATGCTGACGCCATCCCTTATAATCGTTATAGACAGGCTTCGTTCTCCATAGCCAAACTTTAACACCAGGCTGATAAGCCAGAGGATGAGCAGCAAGAGCAGGCCCGATGCCCCGGTAAGCGCCATCAACTGATATGTTTCTTTTACTATCTTCAACTCAAGCACCAACCAACAGGTAGACGATCAGCGCGAACACTGAAGAAAACACTGAAAGCAACCATATGTTTAAAGCTAGATCCTTTTCACTGAGGGGATGTGACACGGTAAGCAGCCTGACAAGCGTTATGGGAAGCCCGCGCCCCTTGTTTGCCGTTATCTCATAATTTTCCGTAAGGCTGACCGGCCGTTGAAAGCTCTTATGCTCCCTAAAGCCCCTTACCGAAGTTATTATGAAGAATCCGTTAAAGATCAACGGCATAAAGGCCAGTATGCCTATGATCTCCAGCTGCCCCATAACTACCAGGGCGAAGTACATTGCGCCCAACATGAGCGAGCCGCTATCCCCAGGGAATATCTTCGATGGATACCTATGCCTGAAGAAAAAGCCCAGCACCACACCAAGGTAAACCAATGAAAGCACGGACATGGTGAGATTACGCTGTAAAAGGAAGATCACAAGCAGCGGCACAGTGGCCGTTGCAAGCACGCTGCTCAACACTCCGTTATATACGTCCATCATATTTGAAGCGTTACTGAATATGCTGGCTCCGATGATCATCAGCAGCGGATAGATTATAGTAAGCGTGGTTGACCCTATGAAAGGAAGGTGCGGGTTGTAATTGTAGACGCCCAGCAGGATGAGGGGAACCGCTATTAACAGTGACAGGGCTGGCTTGATTATCCCCCCCAGCCCCCTAAGGTCATCGTAAAGCCCTATGAGCAGGGCTATGGCACCGGTCATCAGGAAGCCGGCCACACTCCTGGTTAACAGAAATGGGGCCAGGACTATCACGAAGGCAAGGAGAATGGCGGGGCCAGCCGGCCGTGGAACCATAGGCCTTCCAGGCTTGTGCGCATCTTCAACGGTCCTGGAGAACCTGATCAGCACCCTTTCCCACATTATCAATATGGGCAATACTACGATTAGGGATGCCGCGAAAAGTAGCAAAAGGAGTATCGGTGAACTGGCCGTAAAGTACACCGGGTACAGGATGTCTAGAAGCGCGGTCAATTATACCACCGGAAGGGCCTAGGATCTGGCGCACCTGGCCTTCGCCCGCTCATGAGTTTGGTGTTGATGGCTGTGTATTTAACCATTAGTGGGCGCACCCCTCAGTTTATCCACCGTGAAGGCGGCTGGCTTCATCTAGGGCGTCCATCATCATACAGACCTGGCACAGGCTCCCCCTGGACGGCCTCCCGCACCTGCTGCAGCTGCCGCCGTTCCTGAACGTGCGCCTTTCAACCAAGCCTTCGTAGGACCTTAGGAGCTCAAATTTGATCCCTGGGTGCCCTTCCTCCAGCGTATTGAGGAAGTTCCTAACTTCTGTCCTTATACCTTCATTCATATATGGACACGTTACCGACTGCATCGGAAACCGCTTGAGCATGGCGAATATCGCGAGCTCCCTTTCATAGATGGCCATAAAGGGATGTACCTTCCTGGCGCTGAAGGCCGTAGAATATCCGACCGCCGGATTTGCCTCGGCGAGCCTGTCGAGGTCCCCATTGGTAAGGATTATCAGAAAGGATTGGACAAGGTCGTCCAAGTTATGGGCTGTGGCCAATACATCAACGCCAGCTTCTTCGGCGGCTATATCCAGGGCCCGCCTTCTAAATGTGCCGCATATGGAACATGAAGAATGGTCGCCCTTTAGCGGTTGTACCTCATCCATCGAACGGCCAAACAGCTGTTTATAGGTGTATACCACATGCTTTACCCCGAGCCTCCTTGAAACCGTTTCGGCAAATCCAACGGCCTCCTCCCTGTATCCGGCAATTCCTTCATCTATGGTTATCGATACAAGCCTTTCCGCGCCGAGGAACTTGCTTAATATGAACAGAAGGGAAAGGCTGTCCTTCCCCCCCGAGACCCCCACCCCCACCCTTTCACCGTAGTTTATCAGTTTGTATTTTTTGATGGTCTCAACCGTCTTTTTGTATATGGCCTTTACAAAGCACTTTTTACATAGGTACTCCCCAGAATAAGCCCTGTTGTAGAAGGCTGGGCGTTTTTTACACTTTGAACACGTATAAGCTGGCAGCTGAGGGCTAACGCCCATTTTTATTGATTCTTTACTGAATGTTGATCGGACTTCCATGCTTACAGCTTGGCTCCCTTGTGCATGTGCAGGACCACCGCACTTACCGTGCTCTTGATGCCCTGTATCTTCAGGATCTTGTTTTTGAGTATGTTTCTGAAGTCCTCGATGTCAGAGCAGGATATCAGGGAAATTATGTCAAACTCGCCAGTGACTTCGTAAAGCTCCACCACTTCAGGGATCTCGGCCAAGGCGCCCAGTACATAGTCCATCATTGAGGATTCCACAAATATATTAACAAATACATAAACGCTTGTCATTTGCCGTTCTTTCTGATGGTTCTTATTAAATCTTGCCAAAAACACCAACTGATAAGGGTGCTTCGGATCAATTAACAGGATCGGATGCTGCCCATGCCATTCCCTAGAAACGCTTAAATCATGTAGGTTTACAAACGCCTTATGCTGCACCTTATAATAGATACCGATACCGCCGGGGATGACGCGGCAGCCTTGCTTCTGGCGCTGAAAAGCCAGGACGTGAAGGTGGATGCCGTGACCGTAAATTGCGGTAACATATCCTTTGATCAGGAAGTGGAGAACGCCCTGTACACCGTCGAATTCGCCGGAAAGGGCAACCAGGTCCCTGTTTATGCTGGGTGCAGGACCCCGATCCTCAAGAACTGGACAACCGTTGAGGAGGTGCACGGCAAGGACGGGATGGGCAACGCAAATTTTCCGAAGGCCGGCAAAACTGTCGAAAAGGCGCACGCAATCGATGCCATAGTGGATATGATCAATGATAACCCGGGTGAAATGACGATAGTTGAACTGGCGCCCATGACCAACCTGGCGTTGGCCATAAGGAAGGACCCATCCATAGTTACGAAGATAAAGCACCTCTACTTTATGGGCGGCTCGCACAACTATCCTGGCAACGTAACGCCGAACGCCGAGTTCAATACATGGGTTGACCCTGATGCCGCAAGCATAGTTCTAGGGTCCGGGATCCCGATGACGATGGTGGGATGGGATATAACCATGAAGTATGGCCTTCTGGGTAAGGATGATATAAACCAGATTAGACTGATGGGAACTGCCAATTCTAAATTTTTCCTGCAGATCAGCAGTGCTGAAAAGGCCTATCTGCAAAGGTCCACGGGCCTGGAGGGCATAACCTGCCCTGATTCCATAACCATGGCCATTGCGATCGATGGTTCGATAGCAACCAGGACAATTCCCAGATATGTAATGGTTGATAACCGCGACGGGCCATTCAGGGGGGCCATAAGCGTCGACGACTATAATATAATGTTGAAGGATGCTAATGTCAACGTGGTCTACGAAGCGGACACCGTGAAGTTCAAGAAGCTGCTATTCGATATCCTTAAAGGAAGTTAACGGCTATCTCCGAAGCCATAGGTGAGAGCTTGGTAGGGCAGGTGGACCGCGCGCCCGCTATCCTTAATTCGAAGTATCTATCGCATAGGCTAGAGGCCATTGGCATCAAATTCTGGCTGATAAAACATGGGCCCGCTTACTCTGCGACGGCTGCCAGTGAAGAGCTTCAGGTACCTCTGGACAGGATCGTAAAGACCATCCTTTTCATAGATGGTTCAGCGAAACCGCTTTTAGTGGTATGCAGGGGCGACAAAAGGGTCAACCAGACGGCTCTCGCAAGGCGGCTCGGCATGGACGGGCTAAGGCTAGCGACGGCCGAAGAGGTATTGAAGATAACCGGATACGAGGTGGGATCCCTACCACCAGTCGCCCTCCTTTCATCTATAAGGACGGTAGTGGATCAGGAACTACCGCCAGACGTGATGATATACGCTGGGGGCGGAGAGATCGACATGACGTTGAAAATTCGCCTGTCGGATATAGTGGAGGTTCAGAAGGCCGGGATGGTCAGGTTGCATGATTGATATGCTCCAGCGGGATTTCCCTGTCAAACCCACTTATGCGCGCCTGCGATGTCACGATAAGCATCCCCCCTCGGTCAATCCGATACCTGTTTAAGGCATCTTGAACCTTTGCCGCGAGCTCCTCGGAGAGGTGTGAAAATGGCTCATCGAGCAGCATCAACGCTGGGTTGTACATAAGCGCCCTTGCTACATCAATCAGCTTTGACTGGCCCAAGCTCACAGCTCCCCCCCTCTTATCGAGCAGGGCGTCCAGATCGAAGGCCCTGATCAGCCTCTGTTCGTCCGGCCTCTTCCTTGCGTGGTTAAGGGCGAAGCCAAGGTTTTCCCTGACGGACATATTCGGAAACGTGGATGACTCGGCAGGGACCAATGTCAGGTCCCTCCTGTAAGGTGGGAACTTCGTTATATCAACGCCGTTCAATATGACCGTTCCGCCGATGGCCGGAAGATGCCCGGCAATGGTAAATAGCAATGTCGTCTTGCCGATGCCATTTCCCCCATATATCAACGCCCCCTCCCCGCGGCCAAGTTGCATACTGATGGGGCCTGCAACGAAAGAGCTCCTCCCTGCCGTCAGATCATCGATCCGCAAATCAATCATTTTTATAGCTCACCACTATCATAGCCACCAGCACCACCATGGAGATCAGGAGGAGGGCCGCAGAATATCCCAGCACAGCGTTCAAACCATATACTTCATATTGATACCAGACATACACTGAAGCGGGCCTTACGTACTCAAAGACGGGGGCAAGCGTAACAAAGTATGTCAGTATGAGCAAGGAACCGAATTCACTTATGGCCCTTCCCCAGGAAATCAGCGCCACCCTCAGGATGCCCCTTTTTGAGTTGGGCACAGCTATTTTTATGAACGCCTCAAGGGGACTCGCCCCCAGGCTCATCCCTATCATTTCATACCTCGGCTCCATCCTGTCAAAGTATTCCTTCATGGAGATCAGATAAATTGGCGCCGATACGAAGAATAACGCCGCGATCAGCCCGACGAAGCTGTTAACAAGGGACAGGCCGGGCACCAGGGCATGAATCGGTGATATCGGCGTGAACAATATGAGTAACATTATACCGACTACGGTATGGGGGATGGTGAGTGGCGAAATCAACAGGTTGGAGAACAGGTTGGTCTTGCTCGAACCTATGATCCTTCTGGACAACAGGTAGGCCACCGGAGTGCCAACAAGCACCGCTACGGCGGTGGATATTGTGGCGCTTAGGAAGGTAAGTTCCACCGAACTCAGAAATTGAACATCCATAAACGCGCTGACTATGCTTCGGGGGCCAGCTATGTAGATCATCAAAGCTATGGGAAGGAAGAAAAAGGCGGTCAAAAGGATAAGGGGGATCAGGAAGGGAACATAATCCCTATTGGTGGACATTTTCAATTGATGTCGAATTTATCAGATAGCTGAGAGGCTGTGGCACATCGTTGATATCGCCGTATAACATTTCTACTGGGAGGGGGGAAAGGCCGTACTTGGACATCAGCGCCCTTCCCGGCTGGCTATTCATGTAAACTATCAGCTGAGCCGCGAGCGCCTTATTTGCATACCCATTAGGTATGGTCATGCTGAAGAATATTGGTCCCCCCACTACCTGCAGAGGAACGCCGTTAACAGTTATGACCGTCGATGCCTGTCTGTAATAGCTGCTGTATACTATGCTGCCCAGATTTATCTGGGGTGGCAGGCATACGTAGGACAGGTTGTAGGCCTCGGCCGCCGATTTAAACATGGCTATATCATAATAGATCTGCCCGCTCTGGATGTACGCTATCAGCGAAGACCCAGCCGTAGTTTCAGCGACCGATCCGCTCGCGTTGAGCGCATTGAACTGGTCTAGATAATAGCTGGGGCTTCGGTTTTCAAATATGCCGGCCAGCTGCAGCTCTAAAAGGGCATCAATGCCCTCTGGGTCCGTGTTCGGGTTCGTTATGCCCAATTTGGATGAAGGCGACAGCACAATGGAATATAGGTCGTTTAAATATGCGGTCAGGTTGGCACCGCCGGCATTAATGGATGCGTTAATTTCCCCGTTAAGGGTCGCAAGCTCATTTGCCGCAGGGGCCAGCGGCGAGTATGCTATGACCATCTGGTCCGACGCGACGGCTATATACCAACCGCTCATATTTCCAATTATTCCGGTGATAAGTGAAGGGTCCGGGGTAGCGTATATCCCGAATTCGCTGGGGCTTAAAACGACCTGGCGCGCGGCCTCGACAGCACCTTCTGCTTCAATGGTAGAATTTATGCCGGCCTCCTTGCTGGCCGCGCCTATATATTTGGCGTAAAGCGATGCGGCTATTATGCTGAGGTACTGAGGCCTGCTGGCTTGAACCGGGGCGGTATCGTTCCTTCCAAAATAGTAACCAGTTAAAAAGGCGGCAGGAGTTACCAGTATAATCGCCACCAGGAACAGTGCAATCACCTTTGTTATCATTCTGAGTATACTAAACAAAAACGATTATAAACTTTACGATCGTTTTCCTGAGGCGGGCTGCTTCACGGGTTAGCGCCTTGATGGATCTCCTTTCTTATGCTCTCGGCCATCCTTATGGCCTGCCTGCTTTCAAAGGGGTTATGGGTCCTTATGGCGTGGGCCCCATTCATGACCGCTATAGCTTCGGCGGCTACGCTCCCAAACGCTACGCGTTCAGGGTCATCAACTTCGCATATCCTTCTTATGAAGGACTTCCTGGAGACCCCCACTATGATCGGCAATCCCGACCTTCGAAATTTCCATAAATTGGCTACTATATATGAATCCCATTTCCAGAACGGCCATATGGTGCTGCCCTGCCTGTATATGCCCCTGGAAGCATGCGGCTCATCTGAGGGGCTCAGTGAAGAAAAGCCAATGCACGGATCGATGGCTACCTTCCTTTTATTAACGTTCTCCCTTTCAAGTATTCTGATCGTGTGGTCAATCGACCTGTTCAGGAGCCTTACTGGATCGCTTATCCCTATAGGCTTGGATGATTCAAGAACCCTTGCGCATGCGATGATTGATGCTCCATGGTCAGAAACCACCTTCGCTAAAGATGGATGTACGCCCAGGCCGCTTACATCGTTTATTATCATCGCCCCCGCATTGAGCACCTTTTCAGCTACGGCCGGCCTGTACGTGTCCACGCTTATGGGCGCCTTCACCGCCTTGGCAAGCTCTCCGACTACAGGCAGAAGCCTGTTGATTTCGGCCTCCTCGGTTATCCAGGTTTCCTTATAGGGTGCCGTTGACATGCCACCTATATCTATCACATCAGCCCCCTCCGATATGAACCGCCTTGCCCTCTCCAAAACTTCGTCCAGCCCCTTAGCTACGGACCCTTCGTAGAATGACTCCTTGGACAGATTTATGACGCCTATTATTCTCACGGGGTACGAGTCGCCCATGGCGATTCCACCGACTTCCCCTTCTATCATTACATCCCTGGAAAGAACCTGGGAGGCTTTTAATTATTACTGTTTACTTCAAATTCCTAACTATTCCTTAAGTAGGGCCGTCCACAGCATACCTAATGAGCACAATGGAAGGGAGACGAAATATATACATTTTCAGGACGAACGGGATGAGCGTGAATGATCGCCAGTCGATCATCGATGGCCTGAGGAAGCTGCATGCAGACGTTGTGGATGTAAGGGTGGCCATGGCGCATCTAGAAGTTGATATAAAGGGAGAACTTGACGAAGCGGCACTTTCCTTTATCGGAGGGGATATGATAGCAAGGGTTCCAGCAGAACTTTACGCGTCGTTATACGACGATATATTCAACCGCGCTCTGTGCCTGATAAAGGAGGAAAGGTTCTGGGAATCGCATGAAGCTTTGGAGCAAATTTGGAAGAAATCCAGCGGTAGCAGGAAGGATTATCTGCATTTCCTGATACTCTGCTCGGCTGCAATGGTCCACTACCAGCGAGGCCGACAGGAGGTATCGCTCGGGATAATTAAAAGGGCCGTCCTGATTAGCCCAATCAATACGTATGAGATCGACGCTAAACCACTGCTGGATTCCTGTGAACGTTCGATAACCGATAATGATCCAAGGCGCCTCTACATTTCACTCATGGAATTGGGGCAGAAGACATGCAGAAATTCTGGCCCTCCAACGGGGGGCCCCTAGAGCGCGCACATGCGTCAGAACCATATGCTGAGAAAATCCGTTCTCCAGGGCTTGGAGGAACACGATCTACCCCTGAGGGGACGACCTAACTGAACCTCCGAAATGTGCCTTGGTTAAGGTGGTCCACTGGAAGCCTTAAACATGCATATTCTGGTGCCGACCTTGCACCCTAACTCAATGCCTTCCAGGCGGGAAAGGTTCAAATTCAACAGACGCATTAATTCGATATATGTAGCCGGAATTGGATGTGTTAAACCGTAGTAACCGGCATATGGCATTTAGGACCGTTACCGTTAGGGCTGGAAGCCCATCGTATATCCATTCAGCGCTACGCGGCTTTGGAAAATGATGAACGCGATGATGTTTTATATGTCGTTCGGCGTCAGCCGCTCATCTTTATTATGAGCTCCTTGATGTTCTCGGGGTAAACCAATCCGAGCAGGGCGAAGTCCTTATCAACTATCGCCAGGGCCTCTTCTCCGTCCTTTC
>JAJZYL010000027.1 GCA_021798095.1 archaeon
ATCTTCTCCTCAGGGGTCCAGTTCCTGCCCGCCATAACCTATTTCTCCACCTCCTCCAGTAAATATTTCTTCCTAAGTGTGTCTAAAGTTATGGGGTCCGCACCAGATGTACCGGTGTGCAGGACAAAGGGGCGTTATAGGAAGGAGATGAAGAGGGGATACTCCAAGAAGAAGTATCACCAGAGGTCAAAGGTGGAGACGATATTCTCAGTCATCAAGAGGACCATGGGTGATGAGATAAGGTCGGTGAAGACGGTAGCCCAGAACAACGAGATGAGGACGAAAATAATTTGCTATAGCGCCACTAGGATCGTAGATATGGCGTCTTCTTTATTCAGAGGATTTCTACAGAGCCCCATAGGCGCAAGGTCTAGTAATTCCCAGCCCGTTTAACAGCGCGCTCCAATATAACGGTAACCATTTACCGTTTTGAAGTTATGAGCGTCGATTGCGGTCAAAATGCAGTTAAAATAGTTAGAAATGAGCGTGGGGCTTCAAAACGGTAAACATTTACATATAACGTTAGTTTAATGCATTTGAAGGTCATTATCATTTACAGGGTGACCCATGTAGCTTCCACCAAAAATCACTAATATCCTTATGGGCTTAAAATAATCGCCGGCACCGTTGCTTCACAAAGGCTCGCGCACTTTGCTAGCACAACGGCGTCGATAGGTTTAACTTCCGGGTTCGGATGAGACCGGGTGGAACCCTACCGCTATGGCCGGCTACCAAGCTTCTGATGGTGGGAATATTTAACACTTTTTATTTTACGCCAAATTGATCTGAATACCGATATCCAAAGTCCGGTCAAGCTTAAGGATTGCAGCGTGCCGCCATAAAGTGTGTATAATCAAAGGCAAAAATCACATTTGTAAGAATAAATGCGGCAGCCGGGATTTGAACCCGGGATTACCAGCGTGGCAGGCTGATGTCCTAGACCAAACTAGACGACTGCCGCTTAGAGGAACCCATCAAGCCGGGTTTATTTAAACATTAGATGCTTAGTCGGCCTCGGATTTATCATGATCATAGGCTTGTGGTTTAATTTGGAGGCCTATTTGTAATTTTTATCATAATAAAGGAGGGGTTGCGGCTAATATCGCGCCCCTATGGCGAGTTATCTGACGCCCCCCCCGGAAAAAGGTTAATAGCTATGCTGAATTAAGGCTGTCTAAATGGTAACAACCCTTTTCATTTGCGAGGGAGGTCTTGCGCTTATCGATGATCAGGACAACCCTATTTTTACAATAAAATTTAAGGATTTTAATGAATATGGTCGTCTTTTGTCCGCCTCTAATGTGGAAGAACTAGATCGTGTTCTTGAATATGTGACGCAAAACCAGCTGGGTACCTTGTTCAATCCTTGGATTGAGATACAACCGTTATTGCAAGCATCTTATCCGGATGTTCATTTAGATACTGAAAGAAGAGGTAAATTTGAATTAGCCAAACCTGAATTGATGGTCTCGTTCGGCCTGGCCGATGACCTAGAATCAGCGCAAAATTTGATAAGGGATTACGCTATATACAAGAGTAATCTGAGGATTAAGGAAGAATCGGCGCGGCCTGACCTTCAGGCTATCGAATGTGTACAGGCGCTCGATGAAATGGATAAGACGTTCAACCTGTTATATATGAGGGTTAGGGAGTGGTATGGCCTTCATTTTCCAGAATTGGATCAGTTTATAGATGATCCAAAGTCATTTACCACCTTTGTCAATACCTTTAAGGACAGAAGGGACATAGACGAAGATCGGTTAAAGGACTATGGCTTCTCCAAACAGAAGATGGAAGCGTTGATGGAAATAGCCACCAAATCCCGCGGAACAGAATTACGTGAAGAAGATACGCAGTTGGTCCAGGGGATTTCAACGCTGGCTCTGGATTCATATAAATTAAGGGATAGGCTATCCAAGCATCTAGAGGAGAATATGAAAACCATAGCGCCGAACGTGTCCGAGCTGCTGGGTCCAGTGATAGGGGCGAGGATAATGGCCAAGGCCGGTAGCCTAGAAAGGCTTGCAAGGCTTCCATCAAGCACTATACAGATACTGGGTGCAGAAAAGGCCCTGTACAGGGCGATAAAGAGCGGCGGGAGGCCGCCTAAACACGGGCTAATCTTCCAACACAAGCTGGTCCACGACGCCCCTAAATGGCAAAGAGGCAAGATGGCCAGAGCGCTCGCCAGCAAGGTAGCATTGGGCGCAAGAATAGACTACTTCAGTAGACGTCTGGATAAAAGGTTGATGGAAGACCTAGAGAAGAAGGTTGAAATCATAAAGAAAAAATATGATAGGCCGAGGATCAAGGAAGGCCATGGCAAACATAAGGATAAAGGAAGACGCTGGCGTAGATAATTTATACTGGGTTAATTTGGACGGCAAGAACCTGCCTGCTACTAGGAATCTAACTCCCGGCATATCATACTATCAAGAGAGGTTAATACATAAGGGTAAAATCGAAGTCAGGCTCTGGGATCCATATAGGAGCAAATTAGCCGCCGTGCTCATGAAGGGATATAGAGAATTGCCAATAATGAGCGGCAGTAAAGTTCTCTACCTCGGTGCGTCCACTGGCACAACCGTCAGCCATGTTTCTGATCTTGTTGATAAAACTGGGCTTGTATTTGCGGTAGAAGTAGCGCCCAGGGTGGCTAGGGAGCTGGTCATGAATCTGGTGGCCAAGCGGAAGAACATCGTGCCCATCATAGCGGATGCCAGATATCCGCACCTATATGGTGCCGTATTTAAGCCCATAGACCTCATATATGCTGATATAGCCCAAGCCGATCAGACGGAAATAGCGTTGATAAATTCTGATATGTTCCTAGACAACGGGGGGTATCTTTTCCTAGTAATCAAGGCAAGGAGCATTCATCCATTGAAACCGATTTCCACCATAATAGAGGAAGAGGTAATCAAGGTCAGGAACCGGGGTTTCGATATAATTCATGTATTCGACATGATGCCATTTGATAGGGATCACGGCTTTATCATAGCTCGTAAGATACGCTAATCCGCCTACAATGATGACGTCGGGGGAGCTATGCCCGTCCGCCTTACATCGACCTTAATACCGAGGCCGTCGTACACCTCCTCAATTGCTCGCTTGAAATCCGGTGATATGCCATAGGCTAGGACAGAGGGACCGGCCCCACTTATGCACACGCCAAGGGCTCCACCCTTCAAAAGGCCTGCCTTTATTTCTGAATAACAGGGTATCAGACCAGCTTGATACCTCGCCAATTCAACTGGCGTTTCCAGCGAGAGCGCCTTGGCAAGCGATATGTAATCTTCAGTAAGTATAGCGTTGATCATGCTCAACAGAGCTGCCTTTTCTACTATGGATTGCCGTAATGACACTTCATTTGGAAGGACCTGACGAGCGGCCTTTGTTTTCTTGTCCATAGGACCCTTCGGGGGTATGGCGATGTAGAACCCTGGGAACCCACGCGGCTTCAGTGAAAAAGCTTTAAAGGGATCGGTGGACGTAATAAAAGCAAAACCGCCTAAAAGGCTTGCCGCTACGTTATCAGCGTGCGCGGTTCCAGCTGCCGCCGCCCCCTCGCTTTTGGCCGCTATATCCACCAGTTCTACCGGGCTCAACGGTCTACCGAATACCTCATTTATTGCGTATGATGCGGCAGCTGCCGACGCACCGCTGGAGCCCAGGCCTAGACCGGTTGGAACTCCCTTCTTTAATCGGATGACGACTGATGCCTTCCTGCCTATCCTTTGGAGGAAGAATTTTACCGCAGCGCTGGCTGTATTGGGTGCGCTGACATCCATTCCGGCCAGTTCAAGTTTGACCGAATTTCCTTCTCGGACTTCAATTTCTACTTCATCGAAAAATGCATCGAGGGCTACACCCACAACGTCAAAGCCAGCGCCCAAGTTTGCTGAACTGCAATAGGCCTTTGCCTTAGCAAAACCTGTGTTAATCATGTGTCTAACAGCCATTATTTGACTTTATAAAGTATTGACTTCTAGTCCTATGCCTTGGAGGCCGACTAACCGCTGCATTAGCACGGTGTAAATATCTCCTGAGCCGCGCTGCTGGCATACTAAAGTTTTTAAATCGAGGCACGAAACCTCTGTTCGAGGCATAGTCTAATTTGAAGTTTCCCATTTGTCAATTTGATGCACGAGTGGGGGTTTTGTGCCCGAAATGTGAAGCAAGGTTACGCTCGGGCGAGATAACCAAGACTGACGTTGATATTTCCTTCATGCTATCCAAGCTGGCAGCCAAAAATCCCGTGCTTGATAAGCTTACATTAAAAAGAGCTTATGAAGTCGATGGTGATTATGTGCTCCTTTTTGAACAGGGGGAGGCCCAAGCCGTGCTTGAGAATAGGAACCTGATGAATGAGTTGAGAGGGCTGGGAAAACCGGTATGGGTAAGCGAGGTATCCTCCGATGAAAGGAGGTTCATTGAGGGCCTTATCCATCCAATAAGGATCATGGCCATAAATCAGGTCTGGCTTCCGGATGGCTCTCGCCAGATCAAGGCTATAATAGCAGGCTCCTACACAAGCTCGTTTCCGATAGACCTAGAAAAGATAAAAAAGATAGCCAGTGCAGTAAAGGGATATGACCTCGTTTTCAAATTTGAAAAGGAAAGAAAATGATTTGAGGACCGCATATTCCAAGGATATTGACGGAAAGGTCGAGGGTAGGCCGCTGCTATTAGCGGGATGGATAGAGGATATCCGAAACCTCGGTTCTATAGTCTTTCTTATTGTAAGGGATAACTATGGGCCGTTTCAGGCCGTGGTCAAGGGCGATCTTGCCAAGGAAGCCCTCGCACTCCCAAGGCAAAGTTACATTTCAATAGGTGGAATAGTAAAGCCCAGTAGTGGAAGCAAGGCGTTTGATTTTGAACTTATAACCGACAGGATCACGGTTCTGAACAGGGCTGACAGTTCTTTGCCGTTGGATGCAACGGGCCGCGTTAAGGCCGATATGACTACCATGATAAACAACAGGCCCTTAGCGCTGAGGATCCCACATGAAAAGGATGTTATTGTAGGGAAGTCCTACCTTTTGAAGGCTGCGAGGGCGCACCTTCTTTCAAAGGGCTTCCTAGAAGTGGATACGCCGAAGATCATATCTACGTCCTCTGAAGGGGGGGCCGACCTTTTTAAGGTGGATTATTTTGGCACCCCGGCGTTTCTAGCGCAGAGCCCCCAGCTCTACAAGGAAGAGCTGGTGCTCGGCCTGGATCATGTATTTGAAATAGCCCATTATTTCAGGGCGGAAAAGTCTAACACGGTAAGGCACCTGAGCGAATTTCTGAGCATGGATATGGAAGCGGCGCTTTATACAAAGGAGGATGCCATGGCCCTGTTAGAGGAGATCGTAAGGAAGATCTATGAGGAGATATCTAGCCGTGGCCTAGTCGCAATCCGGATAGACGAAGAAGCCGAATTTCCCAGGTATTCGTACAGAGAGCTGATTGAGTTTTTGAAGTCAAGGGGCTATGAAATAAAGGTCGGGGACGACCTTACCACTGAACATCTCAGGGAGTTCGGCAAGGAGCAGGACGGGTTCTATTTTATAGTTAACTGGCCATTATCGATCAAACCCTTCTATACTATGCCTTCTCCCCAGGATAAATTGTTCAGCGAATCGTTTGACCTGATGCATAAGGATGTGGAAATAGCGTCGGGCGGCCAGAGGATACATGATAAAAACATGCTCAAGCAGAGGATAATCGAGTGTGGGTTGAATCCCAACGATTTTGAGCAACATCTGAGGGTGTTTGGGTGGGGGATGCCACCTCATTCCGGATGGGGAGTCGGCGTAGATAGACTGCTGATGAGATTAATGGGAAAGGAAAATATAAGGGATGTAGTGCTATATCCACGCGATGCAAAGAGGCTGGTGCCTTAGTCTAGCTGAACTTAAATATAACCGACGCGACGCTCCCCGTGATGATGCGGCACAGAGTTGCTGACGTGACGAATTGAAGATCCCGCGGTAGCTCAGCTTGGTAGAGCTTCCGGCTGTAGAGGTGGGCTATGGCTCGCTTTGTCAGCCTATCAAGCGCACAGAAACCGGATTGTCGCAGGTTCAAGTCCTGCCCGCGGGACCACTTATACTGATATCTGGCTGCTCTGAACTGTTGGTGATTATAAAGCTCATAAGATCCCGTGCTCCACTAACCCTTTTGAAAGACCTTCTAGCCTCCCTTACAAGTCCATCTATCCTCCTGTACCTTTCGCTGAAGTGATATAGGATCAGATGACCTACATTGGCGGCGTTAGCCAACGCTCCAGCCTCCTCCGCTGTAGAATGAAAGGATTCAACTGCCTTATCGCTTAGCTCCTGAGAAAAAGTTGATTCATATATCAAGAGGTCGGCGCCATGGAAGAACCTGACCAGGCTGGCCGTTGGCCTCGTATCACCGGATATGCCCACCCTGAGGCCCTTCACCGGGCTGTCAACTATCCCCCCTGGCTCGATGACCCTATCTCCAACAGAAACGCTCTTTCCGTGCTGTAATTCACCCCATAACGGCCCCTTTGGGACGCTCATCCTGATGGCCTCTTCTGGATGAAATCTCCCCGGCCTGTCATCCTCCACAAACATGTAGGAGTAACTGGGGACACTGTGGAGCGATCTCCTTGCTAATACTCGAAAATTATCGCCCCGATATACCTCTCCGTTCCTCGTCGTTGATATGGTTAGAGCATATTTGAGCGTGGAATGCAGGCTCTTATTGACTCCATCAATAAATGATGCTGTACCTGGCGGCCCAAATATGGTCAGGCCGTTGAGCCGGTTCAGAAGGTCCATCGAATTTAGCAAGCCGGGAAGGCCAAGCACATGGTCACCGTGCAGATGAGTCAGGAATATGGCCCGTAGCTTCATTATGTTCAAGCCGGCGATGGCCATCTGCCTCTGGGTGCCCTCTCCACAGTCGAACATGTAAAGTTCACCATCGGTATTAAGCACAACGGATGGCGCGCCGCGTAACTTGTTAGGATGCGCCGAACCTGTTCCCATGAAATAGACAGTTATCTTCCCCATTGAATATGTATCAGGAACTCATCATTATATAGTTAAGCCACTCCTCCAGCATACCCAATGGGAGATCGTGCTCACCAGCCTCGTCTACACTTCTGTATGAATTGAATATTATATCAGCGCCTGCAACGTTTCCGCTGATTTTCACTGAACTAGAAGATCCAAGCCTATCGAGGGCGCTCGACATATGCGAGTTGAAGGTAACCGTAACGATATCGCCCCTTACCTCATACGATAAGGAATCTGCATTACTGTCCAGGAATCTTTTAAAAATGGAGTAGTTCAGTTTGAAGTTCAACTGAACTCATATTCAAGTTCCCTGAGAGTCTCTGAATTGAGCGGTGTTACACTTTTGCTTGCCCATCTTCCATCCCCTATCTGTTCCTTGAGCATTTCCTGGAATGATGGCTTAGTTTCATCTCTGTAGAAGATTCCCAATGGCAACTTTTCCTCTTCCTTAGCTGCCTTCATAGCAGCATAGAAATCGGTGGGGTTATGCCCTTTGTCCTCCAGTTTATACATCAACTTTCTCACTTCATCATATATATCATACCATGTAACACATGGGCTCAGCACATCCACCAATGCGAACCCCCTATGCTTTATCGCCTCCTGAATCAACATGGACAGATGTTTTGGCTGCCCTGAAAATCCCCTTGCTACGAACGTGGCTCCGTCCCCTATCAGCGCCGCGAGCGGGTTCAGCGGGTAAATTATGCTTCCGGAGGGTGATGTCTTTGTGACCTGTTTTAACCGCGATGTGGGTGAGAGCTGTCCAGTAGTAAGGCCGTAAATTTCGTTGTTCATGACTATAACCTTGATATCGTCATTTCTCCTGGCAGCGTGTATCATGTGGTTGAAGCCTATGCCGTATTCATCTCCATCTCCAGCTGTTACCAGGACGGTGAGGTTGGGGTTTGCATCCTTGATACCTATTGCTACCGGAATGGGCCTGCCGTGCAGGCCGTGAAAGCCGTAGGTCTTGATAAATCCAGGGAAGTTGCTTGAACAGCCTATACCACTGGATATAACTACATTGTGGGGCGGAATATTAAGTGCTGCCAGCGCATCCTTTACCGCGGCTAATACGCCGAAGTCACCACAGCCTGGGCACCAGTCAGGCCTTGTATCGCTTTCGTAGGCCTTAATGGACATGACTTTCTACCTCCTTCACCATGATGTTACGAACCATCCGCTCGACCTCCACCGGATATATTGGTTCGCCGTTGTATTTTAGCAGCGCGTCCTTGATGTCTATTCCGATCTCCTTCCTCAGCAACCCGCCGAACTGAGAAGTATAGTTAGCCTCCACTATCATAAGCCTTTCGGCAGATTTTAGGAGCGGTACTATGGCCTGTGTGTTTAATGGATATATATCGGAGAACTCCAGCGCGTTTATCTTCAGGCCACTTGAATTCATAACTTCCATAGCCTCCCTTACCGGGTTAGCTGAACTTCCCCAGCTTACAATGGTAAGGTCAGCCCTGGTCTGACCCACGAGTTCCGGCGCTTTCATCTCAGCCTTTAACTGTTCCATTTTTTTCATCCTCTTTTCCTGCATCTTCTCCCTCATAAGCACCGATTCCTTGAGGCCGGCCAGCACATCACTGAGGTCGTGCCCCCATTCATCGTGTTCATCTGTCTTCGCTACATACATCATATTCGGTGTCCCTGGCAATGGCCTAGGAGATATGTTATCGGGAGTTAGCTGGTACCGCCTGAACCACGTGCCATTATGAAGCTCCTTATCTGTGCCATCAGAATTAAGAAGCTTTCCCCTGTTTATATCGACTGGCTCGAAATCATGGTCTATGGTCATGTATCCACCGTCAGCTATCTGAAAATCCAACAACACCATCACCGGCATCTGATACCTTTCCGCGATATCGAACGATCTCACGGCTATGTCGTATGCGTCGGGAGCGTTCCTTGGAGCGAATATTGCCCTGGGGAAGTCATCCTGAGAGATACCCAGCATCATGTTGAGGTCACCCTGAGAGGTCTTTGTTGGCAGCCCGGTGCTCGGACCAGTGCGCATTACATTTACTACAACAACCGGCGTTTCGGTCATAGCAGCCTCCCCTACGGCCTCCTGCATCAGAGCAAAGCCACCGCCACTCGTAGCGCACATCGCCCTAGCACCAGCGTGTGCAGCGCCTATGGTAGCATTGATGACGGATATTTCATCCTCCCCCAAGAAAACCGTTATTCCGAGCTTCTTTGCATGGGCGGTCATCCAGTGCACTATAGGACTGGCTGGTGACATGGGATAAGCTGCGTAGAACCTGCACCCGGCAGCCACCGCTCCTATTGAAAATGTGTAATTGGCGTGTAAGAATGGAAGCCTTTTATCGGAATATTTTAAGGCCTTCCTGACGCCTGCCTGCACCCCGAATCCGTATCCCTCCTTTGCAGCTTCTACGTTCTTTTTCGCAATTTCAGGTTTTTTGGCGAACTGGGACGTTATAGTTTCTTCAACCACATCAAAGCCCAGCCCTATCAGGGCCGCCACCTCCGCCACAGCTACCGTATTTTTCATTATGGGGTATTTATCATACTTCAGGGCCGTAGCAAGGAACGGTGACTTAATCTGGGATATATCCGCCCCCAGATCGCGCGCAGTTACAGCTGATGGGTCATAGATTATGATTCCTCCCTTGTTAACTAAAGAGTAATGCTCATCGTACGCTAACTGGGTGAAAGGTAACAGATAATCCACCCCGTACCCCATGCTGTAGACCGGGTGAGTGCCAGCATGCACATGGAACCATACATGGCCGCCCCTGATCGCGGACTGATTGCCATTAAATGTGGATATGTACGTGCCGCTTCTAGAAAGCAGTTTGGCTAAAATTTCACCAGCGCTCTGAATACCGTCACCCGCAGCTGCCCCCAACCTTATTGTAATGTCCTTAACTTCTTGCATAAGGATGAGCCATTTAAGCCATTAATATATTTTTATTAGACTTTTAATGCTGGGGCCCGCGGAATCTGAAATCAAATAAAATTGCTGCTCCAATCTTTTATACCGGCATTCCAAATCGATGGTATGAAGGTTAAACTGCTCGCTCTGGACGTGGATGGAACGATCACCGATGAGGATAACTCCGTAGACCTAGATGCGGTGTTCACCATCAAAAACGTCTCAAAAATGGGCCTCAAGCCGATCTTCATAACCGGCAGGAGCCTCTGGGAAGCTTACTCCTTAACGGCCTTTATTGGATTAGAAAGGATAGGCGCCGCAGAGAACGGCGGCGTTATATTCTACAGGTCTCCACATAACGTGCTCCTTCTAGGGGACCTTGCAGAACCGACTAGGGCTCTGGAGGCCCTGTCCAGGGAGCTTGATATTGCCATAAGAAATACGATGCCAAGATTTACGGAGATAACGTTGGAACGTCCGGTCGATATCAACCTAGCCAACGATATCCTGGAGAAAAACGGCATAAGGGCGAAGGCGCTTGATAGTGGCTATGCCGTGCACCTTGTTAATGACACAGTAAACAAGGGGATCGCGTTAGAACGCATCATGAAATTGTTACAAGTTAGCAGGAATGAAACCGCAAGCATTGGGGACAGCGTGATAGACATCCCAATGTTCAAGGCATCTTCAATATCCTTTGCCGTTTCTAACTCCTCAGAATACGTAAAGAAGGAGGCATCATACGTCACCAGCGGGAGGTCGGGCAAGGGAGTGGTGGAGGCCATATCGAAGTTGTTGACATATGAGTGAGTCCTCCGTTTAGTTTAAAAACAGCCAGCGGCCCACTAATTATGATAAATGGTGACCTTCCTTAGGCTTTATAACGATCTATCAAAGGACATTGCGGATAGCCTTAAGGCTTTGGGCGTTAC
>JAJZYL010000028.1 GCA_021798095.1 archaeon
AACTTGGTTCGTCGTCTTCATTAAGTTGTACAACCAGATTTTTCATGATTATAGGTCAGATATGTATATATATAAACCTATTTGTCTATATATCTACAATAATGTGTAATCATACTATTAAATTTAATGAGCTAAGCGATCATATTAATTTGCTTAAATTTTCAACTTGACTCACTTATAAGGCCGTTTATCGCCCATACCTTTACCCTTTAAAACGGTGATAGATACATAGCATCCTTCAACGTCTTCCATTATTCTGACAAGATTTGAATAAATAGTTTCATTTTTCACTTTTTCAGCGTTCTGCATTATTGGTAACAGATCTACGAGTTCTTGTACTAATTCGGCCTTAATATATCCCATTTGGCCTAGCTGCCAGATCAACTGCGAATCTGAGGCAGTGACAATATTTGAATCTTTAAACAACCCTTTTATCACAGTGATAAGTTCCTCATAAAGCCCCCTTACTCCTGCTCTTACCTTAGCATTCAATATTAAATCATTAATAAATTCATCAAGGGGTACCTCTGTCCCAGCTTCTATAGCCCTATAATTTAACCAGAACACATATATTTCTAATCCATGGATATTAATAGATATTTCGTATGTAGCCAAAAGAGAGGTTAAATGATGGCAGCACACTAAACGTGTCATTTGCCAGTAAAGGTTAATAGTTTAGCGTTATTTGGTTTAAATATGGTAATAATGGAAGTAAACGGAAAAAGGCCATCCGTTCATCCAAGCTGCTTCATTGCAGATAATGCCTACATAGTTGGCGATGTTAGAATAAAGGCAAACTCTAGCGTATGGTTTAATACGGTTCTAAGGGGTGATACCTCTTCAATTGAAATTGGCGAAAACTCCAATATTCAGGATGGAACTATAATAAAGCCTGATCGCGTATCCGCAGTAATAGGTGACCAGGTGAGCATAGGGAAGCGGGTAGTAATGGAAGGCGTTTATATTGAGAACGAAGTAGTAGTTGGAATGGGCGCAATACTCCTTGAAAATAGCCGCGTTGGAACTAGGAGTGTAATCGGTGCTGGGTCCCTTGTTTCCTCAAACACCAACGTCCAGCCCAGCAGTCTTATAATGGGGGTGCCCGGTAGATTGGTTGGTACGGTGGACCCTAAGCATGTGAAGATCATAGAGCAGTCATGGCGAACCTGTAATACAAATAAGGATTTATACAAGCGTGCCTCAGTGTTATAAACGGTAATGGACGAAGAAAACGATGAGGGGAACATAGAATATAAGTACCTCCTTGAACCGGTTTCCCCTGAAAAGGCTCAAAAATTAGTGACACAACTGCGTTATAGGCTTGACGAAGGTCACGGTGAGGCGTTTTATGTTCTCGGCCTTATGGATGATGGCAGACCAATCGGATTAAGCCATGAAAAAATGGAGAAATCGATATCCAACCTGCGAATGTTGGCACAGGAGGCTGGAGCCTCATGCAGAATTATAAAGATGGCTAAGGGCCAACACGGAGAGATAGCCGAAATATATCTGCGCTATATAAAGGGCTTCCTTCCTATTGAGTTGACAATAGCTCTATTGGGAAATGTTGATGCCGGGAAAAGCACGCTAAAGGGTGTCCTCGTAACAGGCAGGCTTGACGATGGGAATGGAGGGGCTATGGCATCAGTGGCTAGATACATCCATGAGATTAAGATGAGGAGGACGTCAGCTATTTCAACCCATATTTTGGGTTTCGATGAAGAAGGGGATTGCATAAATGAGTACATACAGCCATATAATGAGGCTGAGATCTACCTGAAGAGCTCAAAGATCATAAGCCTTGTTGACCTAGCCGGCCACGATAAATATTTGAAAACAACGTTAAGAGGAATAATGGGTAGCGTGCCGGACTATGTCATCCTCGTAGCTTCACTAAACGGGGGGCCGGTTGGAAGCTTCCGAGAGCATCTCGGGCTGGCAATAGCCCTTAAGGTGCCAGTGATCTTGGTTTTAACTAAGGTCGACACAGCTCCGCGAGAGGTTGCTGACAGAAACTATAGGGAAATAATGAGGCTATTAAAGACGCCTGGAATAGACAAAATACCATTCCAGATAAACGATGACATCGACGCTTCCCTTGCCGCAAAAAACATGTCCAGCGGTAGGGTTACTCCTGTGTTCTTTGTTTCCAACAAAAATGGGTACGGGTTGCAGGATCTCAAGTTCTTTCTGAACCTCCTGCCAAAGAGACGAGATTGGGCTTCATTGGCTCAGCTTCCATTTATGATGTATGTTGACGAAGTTTTCGATGTAACCGGCGTTGGAACCGTTGTGAGTGGCCTTGTTGAAGCTGGGGCTATGCTTGTAGGTGAGGAAATGATGGTGGGGCCGGACACGACGGGGAACTTCGTTACGTTCAGGGTTATATCTGTTCATAAGAATAGGATGCCAATAGATCGGGCGGTAGCAGGCCAGTATATAACCCTAGGGATGGGGAGAATAAAAAGGGACGTTATAAGAAGAGGCATGGTGATAGTCAGGAGCACTACTGTTGTGAAACCAGTTTACCTCTTTAAATCAGAAGTAAAGATACTTCATCATCCAACCATGATATCGGTTGGGTATGAACCTGTGATTCAGTTCAGAACCGTAAAGGAGGTCGTCAAAGTAGTCGATGCTGCTCCACCCATATTGAGGAGCGGCGACACAGGATATATTACGTTTAAGCTCAAGTACGCCCCAGCCGTGATAAACGTTGGCGACACTTTCGTATTTAGAGAAGGGAGCGCTAGGGGGCTGGGCCTAGTAAGTCAAATTATTAATTAAAAAAGGCACCAACTCAAGGATTAAACTCATCTTATATCTGGCTTGATTAAACTAAAAACGGTCACGATAGATGTTGAGCTAGCAAAATTTAGAACCTCAGAACAATTTTTCCCAAATGTTTTCTTTCCTCCATCTTACTTTGAGCTTCAGCAACCCTCTCTAATGGGAACACGCTATCTATAAGAGGCTTGAAGGCTTTACGCGCAACTGCCAGCGTTAATTCAGTTATATCTGCCTGTGTTTCGCCATAAATACCTTCTACTCTGATATTATTAGAATATATATCTCTTAGATCGATTTCCGTGGTTGACCCTGCTGTCATGCCCATGGTAGCCAATCGTCCTCCTTTCTTTAGGGCAGTTATGCTGGTCTTCAAACCCTTACCACCAACGTTATCCAAGACAACGTCCATAGTCCCCTTTATAGCCGATAGGCTTTCTTCATTCGCAGTGTCTATAACTTGTTTGGTGCCTAGCTCCTCTAGCCGACGCGCTTTCCATTGTACGGAAGTTGTTGTAATAACTTCGGCCCCAACAAGTTTGCCTATTTGGAGCGCTGCGACTCCGGCTCCTCCGCTCCCTCCTATTATCAGAAGCTTCTCTGATGGCATCAACTTAACCCTCCTGATGAGGGCATGCCACACCGTACCGTAGGCTACGGGTAGGGCTCCAGCCCATTCAAGAGGTAATGCATCAGGTATTTTTATTATATTCCTATCCTGCAGTACCACATATTCACTAAAAAATCCATCCAGATGATCACCGTAGAGCATCCTTGAATCACAGGAATTGGGGGCACCCCTTCGGCATTCATAACACAGGCCACAGTGTTTGATTGGGTACGCTACCACCTTATCTCCTGGTTTGAATGCTCCGCTCTTTGATTCCTCTACCACGCCACTGAGGTCGGATCCCGGTATTCTTGGAAACTTGTGCCATGGCAGGTCCATCCTGCCCAAAAGGTCGACATGGTTTACCGAAGTGAAGGCAGATTTGATTAGTGTTTCACCATCCTTTAGAATCGGTCTTTCAATATCTACCTGCTTTATAACGTCAAGGCCACCCGCTCGCTCATATATTATCGCTTTCATGGTTTATTGCTCTACAGCGCCTTAAAGGTGTCGCTCCACTTTGAGTATGCCCTAATCATATCTGGGCTTACGCTAGCCTTTCTGTTTTTTATTATCTCCTTAAAGTCAGCAAGGCTTATGGGCCGGGTCCTGCTCCCTGGTTCCTCGGCTTTCCCAGATTCAAATAGTTCCCTTACCACTTTTAATTGAATACCCTGGCAGATGTCTCTTATGTCGCTACCAGAATATCCTTCGGTCAGTCTGGCCAGCTCATCCAGCTTTACCGAATCATCCAACAGAAGAGGCTGGGTATAAAGGCTAAACATATTCTTTCTTCCTAAAACGTTCGGCAGCGTTACATATATCCTCTTTTGGAATCTTCTAAGGAAGGCGGGGTCCAGCGACCAAGGTTTGTTCGTAGCAGCCATTATATATATTGAGAGGTTCTTTCCCTTATCGGTAACGCCATCAGTTTCCTTTAGGAACTGATTTCGTACCCTTACTTCTCCTCCAACTTCATGGCTTCTTGATCCAAACAGGGAGTCCACTTCATCGATAAAAATTATTACCTGTTTTCCCTCTAGCTGTCTGGCCATCTGAAAGAGTTTGGAGACGTTCTTTTCTGCCTCTCCTAGCCATTTACTCATTATGCTGGCTGCGTCTACAAGAATAAACACCGCATCTATTTCAGCCGCTGTAGCCGCCGCTAGCATCGTTTTACCACATCCTGGTGGACCATAAAGCAGCAAGCCCCTGGGCCATCCTAACGGGAAAAGGTCGGGCCGCTTGTTAGGAAAGATTATTGTTTCTTGGAGAGCCTGTTTAGCATCTTCTAAACCTATAATTTCATTGAACTTGACATCGGGTTTTTCTTTCATGACTAGGTCGTCAAATGTCGCTTTAAGGGTTTCAACCCTCTGGGCCTTTCCGTCCCCATCTCTAGCATTTATTTCCACATTTGTGGCTGACATGACGCCTCTCGCTTCCTGGATAGCCCTTATCCTTTCTTGATATGCTATTGCCCTTTCTGAATATATCTGATTAAGTTCATAGCGAGGATAGAGTTGTACCAGCTTCATGAGGGTTGAAATAGCCTTCTGGTACATTGTAACCGCCTGAGGGTAGCTTCCTTGACTATCGAGCCTTATTGCTTCATTAGCGTACCTTATAGCGGTGCTTTCAAGCTCTCCGGCTGCCTGATAGCCCATTTTATATAGCCTCCGCTAGGTCTGTTTCTCCTTTCTTTATCATTTCAATTAGGTTCTCCTGAATGTTTTCATAAGAATTTTCATCGCCATTGAACTCAAAGACGTTAGTATTTTTAAGGGTTGGTTCTTTTACCCTTAAATCCGTCATCTGTTCCTTTACTAAGCTCACTGCACTTCCTAGTATTTCCTCGGCCGATTCCGAGGAGATATCTATATTGGTGTCGCCAGTACTGATGAGGTCACCGTGCAGATAGCTGAGCGCGTCATTCATTTCATCCATTATGCCATCTGATGCAATGGATATACCATTTAATGAACCTTTGATCCGTTCAACGTTTTTAAAGGCTTCGAAGATTATGGAACTGATCTTATTAAATTCATTTATAGTTTGAAGCCTAAGTATCATCCGTAGTAGCATCAATTCTGAATTGCGTACGAAGTCTAAGACCTTCCGAGCTATCATGTATTCATTCGCATACATATCAGCCATCTCCTTCCTGTCCCTTTTAAGTTCATATGCCGCCATCTGATATAATTCATCGCTTCTGTACTGGGCTTTTTGGGTCATCAATAGTATCAAGCCGTGGTACCTTTCAAGCTTTCTTATTCTTGATTCGTAATCCGGTAAGTCCTTTTTATGAAAAGGATTGAAATTCATGATAGCCCCCTTTATTCTTTAGCTGGTTAGAATTTGAACCATAATGTCATAAAAAATTAACAAAAAAATAAAAAGTTATAGGTTAGTTCTACTGTTCTTGGCTTTGTCCAGCAGGGCTGGAGATCCCCAGGCCTGGAAGGTCGGGGAGTCTCTCCTTCATCTTGGTTTCAGCCACCGCGCCAGCTTCCTGCAATATCCTGTCGGCATCTTCATTGGCCGATTCGAAGTTCAAAGACATTCCACTTAGTTGGCCAGCGTCTACAAGAATGCTGCTCAGCAGTCCGGATATTTCGCCTATCTCCTGTTCAGCAGATGGCATAACACCCATTAAGCCGCTCTTAACTTGTTTTATTACTGCCATCGCAGGTGCTAGGGTTACTACCACATCACCAAGGTCTGATACAGTTGACAACCTCGTCACGATCTGTTCGAGCGCCAGCTTCGCTTGGCTTATCATCTTATACATCTTTCTTATCTCAGCGAGCTCGTTGGCGTATACCGTGGCATGATCTGTATCATGCTTTTGTAGGTAGTTTACAACTTTGTTAAAGATCTGTGAATCCCTGTCCCTCAGTCTATTTGCGGTTGAATCCAGTTTGGATATCTGTATATGGATTTGTCTTGAAGCTTGGTCGATTCGTGGTTTTAACGGTCCTGCAGGCCTTACTGCGTCCCTTATCTTGTCTCCAAATCCTTCGTTACTAGGAGAACTCCATTTCTTAGTAAATTCAGACATTTTAGGTCTCGCTACTTCCTAGATAACTTGATTAGATTTCCCTTGTGTCACCAATATATACTGTCACCGTGGTGACAGTATACCTAGTGACAAATTTGAGCAGATTGTTAAAAAAATTCGTCTATTTGATTTAAAGGCGATTATTTCTAATACGAACATGGAACCGGGCAGAAGGCTTTTGGATCAATTGCGGGAGATAGGATTGACCGAATATGAGACTAAGGTATATCTTACGCTGTTGACAAAGGGGCCTTTGACAGCCAATGAGCTCTCCATAGCTTCGGGTGTGCCTCGTACCAAGGTCTATGAGACAACTACTCATCTAAAGAGGAAGGGCATAGTTCAGCTTTATGGAAGGCCAGTTAAATTTGCGCCCACAAGTATTGACAGTTCGTTCGAAGAACTGATAACTTCGGAAGAGAGGAGGGTCAAGAGCTTAAAGTTAGCCTTAAGGTCCCTAAAGGACATAGAAAGACACGCCCTCGGAAAAGTCACAGCACAGGAAAGCAAGTTTCAGGTGGTCTATGGAGAGGAGATCGCCAGCATATTAAATAAAATAATGGTGTCCTGCCGTAATTATCTGCATGTTATAACAGGTGCAAACGGCCTTCATCTGCTTAAGCGCTATGAGAAGCAAATACAGGAAATGAGCGTTAATGGTGTTGAAATCGAAGTAGTGATCCCGGCCAACGATACCGAATTGATACTGGAATCTGCTGCCCTAGCCTTTCCTCGAAAGGTGGGTTTGATAATCGAAAAAAAGGAGATATTCATAAGTGATGACCAGTTGATGCTTTTGGTTGACGAAGATACCAACGCTGGGCATATAATTGAGATGCCAGCTCTTGCAAAAACCGTTAATTACTATATCGCCGAACCGCTTATTGAAAGATCCATTGAACTTCACAGGTATCTAAAGCTCATTGATAGCGGCATGTCTGAGGAACTCGTAACGCTCATAAAGGACCCGCCCCTACAAGAGCTCCTATCCCATGCTTTATTTATGAAGATACCAGAGGAGGAGCTGTGGGCTATCGGGGAACATATGTACAACCAATTCCAGGAAAGGATAAGTTCTATTCTTCCATCTTTGAGCATGGAATTGGCCATTCCTGTATGGGCGGAATTAATATCATCATCGCTTGAAGGGAAAGGTACAGTAAAGTATGACACCGTAACCAAGATATTGATCATAGAATATGATGCTAATTATGGAGCTTTACCGCCCAGCCTGTGGTTATTGATGTTCAGAAGCTATTTAAAATCGATTAACAAGGACCTAATTATAATTGGAAGGTTCCAAGTGCAATCCCAAAATATAATCCAGGCTAAGATTCCATGGGATCTTTTGCCAAACATCGCTGAAACAACGGTATCGGATCACCGAAACCTATAAAACTGCTTTGTAAATATATCGGCGCATGCCAAAGCAGATTTTCGATTCGAAGACTTTCTTAGAATTGCTGGAAGGCGCCGATAAGGTCGTACTGGTCAAAAGAAAAGAACATTCAAAAGCAAAGATAAGAAAGGGGCGTTACCTTTACACATATTCCGGCCCATCCGCGGAAGTGGATAAGCTAATTGCAAGCTATAAGGGGAATATAGTCAACCTATAAGCCTCTATAGCTTGGTTCCAAGCTGAATTTGGATAAAGGTTTCATATTAAAATGGCCTACCTATTTACGTAACATAATAAGGCCTACAAATACTAGGATTACGCCAAAAACTAAAGGAAATATAGCCGAACCTCCGTATAAGAAATATCCTATAGTAAGGAACGATATAATTACGCCTGCGGAACCTAGCCATATGAGCGTCCTGTTCTGACGTAACCCATCAAGGATGCATATTACGCTATCAATGAATATAATTGAGAAGACCGCTATATACCAGCCAATAAGTGAAAAGGTTAAGAGAATCATCATAACCCCTCCCACGATCATAGTAGCAGAAAGAACCTTTAATTCAGTCTTCATTGCAATGGTTTAATGAGAGATGGTTATAAATGCTTTTAGTAGGGTGTGATTAACTTCTTTGAACATATCAGATAGATACGCCTCCTTTTGCATTATTATACGAGCTTGCGCCAGCCCTGTGACCTTCAATAAATTTAGAATGTGTTGACCTATTTAAGCTAACTTACCTAATGTTCACAGATAAATGCACTGAAGCACCCTAACATCTTTATAAGTACGCCAGAAATGGATATGATATGTCGGCAATCAGGCAGCCAATAATAGTTGTGCTTGGTCATGTTGATGCAGGCAAGACATCGCTACTTGATAAGCTTAGGGGAACCGCTGTACAGCGCAGAGAGGCAGGAGGTATCACTCAGCAAATAGGGGCAAGCTTTTTCCCAAAGGATGTATTGAAGGCTATTTGCGCTGACCTTCTTGATAAATATAAGATCGATGTAGAAATTCCAGGTCTACTCTTTATAGATACCCCCGGTCATGAAGCTTTTTCAAATCTAAGATTTAGAGGCGGCTCAGCTGCCGATATAGCTATCCTCGTAATCGATATCACAAAGGGCTTGGAAGCACAAACGTTTGAAAGCATAGACATTTTGAGGGGAAGGAAGGTGCCATTTATCATTGCGCTAAATAAAATTGACCTTTTAGCAGGGTGGATATCTAGGTCGTTAACGTTAGAAAAGGACATAAGCTCACAAGAAAAGGCCACACAGGATCTTCTAGATAATGGTATATTCTCCGTAATGGGTCAATTATCTATAATAGGATTGCCGAGTGAAGTATACTATCGAGCCTCGAACTTCACCAAACAGATAGTTATGGTGCCCATAAGTGCGACAACTGGTGAAGGGATTCCAGAACTGTTAACCATAATGCTTGGCCTAGTTCAGCAATACATGAAAGGTAAGCTAAAATATGAGGAAACGCCAGCTAGAGGCCTTGTAATTGAAGTAAAGGAAGAGGTTGGAATGGGCATAGTGCTGAACACGATAATACTGAATGGCAGAATTCAGGTAAATGATGAGATAGTAGTAGGTACTGACCACGGGCCCGTCCTATCACATGTGAAAGCGTTATTCATGCCAAAGCCTCTGGACGAAATGAGGGACCCGAGGGATAAGTTCCTGCCCGTCAAGGAGATAACGGCTGCGGCGGGTGTTAGTATATTCGCGCCGGATGTCCAAGGGGTCCTTGCCGGTACTCCATTGCTGGTGGTGAAGAATCAGCAGATAATTGATGAAGCAAAGAACTTTATAGATAATGAAGTTAAAAGGGCAATAATAAAGACCGATAAGGTAGGGGTAGTAGTAAAATCCGATACCTTAGGTTCGCTTGAAGCGCTTCTTTCGCAGCTTGAAAGGAAGGGTATACAAGTAAGGATGGCAGATATAGGCCCTGTAAGCAAAAAGGACATAACAGAGGCAGAGATGGTCAAAGAAAAGGATGTTTATTTGGGGGTCGTGTTGGCCTTTAACCAGAAGACGCTGGTTGAAAATCCTGTAGTTCCAATATTCAGCGGAGATGTCATATACGGTATAATCGATTCATATATAAAATGGACGGAACAGAAGAGGGCTGAACAACTTCACGCGAGCATGGAAACGGTCAAACTACCAGCTATGATCAAGGTTATGAAGGGCTATATATTTAGGAGAAGCAATCCAGCCGTCTTCGGAATTACCGTTTTGGGCGGGAAACTTCGTTCGAAGGTTCCATTGATGAACAGTACGGGGGAGGAAGTTGGTATGGTGGAGCAGATACAAGTGGAAGGGAACCCCGTCGCTGAACTCAATCTAAACGAAGAAGCGGCAATTTCGGTCAAGGGGGTGACCATAGGAAGACAGATTAAGGAAGATGAGATACTCTATACTTTACCTAATTCTGCTGAAGCTAAATTTATACTAGATAGCAAATCGATTCCGAACGATTTGCAAGAACTCATGAAGGACATAGTTTCTATAAGGAGAAAGGTTCAAATGCTTTACGCTTATTAAAGTTATCTGGCGTAATTATGTTGAATGCATAAATTAATGCGTGCAACAAAGCGCAAAGAGTTTCTATGATATAATTCTTAACCATAAACATATGAACTGCTGATTCAAGTTATGATGATAACGCTATCAGCCAACGGTTACATCAAGATTTAATAGGTGCATTATATAAAGCTACTTTATGGCTCCTTATCCATTTCGAGCAATGGTGGATGGCCTCTCCAAACTGGAACAGACTAGTAAGAGATTAGAGTTGACTACGCTGCTTTCATCACTTTTTAAATCAGTTGGAGCCGATGAATTACCATACGTAGTCTATTTAATTCAAGGGAAAATTTATCCTGATTACAAGGGGGTAGAACTTGGTATAGCGGAAAAGCTCGTTATCAGAGCGCTTAAAATGGTCACAGGCCTTGATGAAATGACTATTG